>CAIZWI010000286.1 GCA_903936645.1 uncultured Verrucomicrobia subdivision 3 bacterium | reverse complement strand
CAAAACGTATTTAAATCCACCGCTGGTGGTCTATGAAACCGAAGCGGCCGCCTCGAACCAGGTGGCGGCGGGTAGCACGGGCACGGTCACCAACTCCATGTCAGGCATCTTTGGCTACCTGCTGGTGGGGCTGGCGGCGATGTTCCTGCTGTTTATTGCCGGGAATGCGATGGCGGATTTGCACCGGGAACTGAGTCTGCGAACTTTTCCCCGCTACCAAACCTTGCAAACGGCCACGCTGCCATTTTTGCTGGCCAAAATCATTTATGTGGTGGTGGTGGTGCTCGTGTGTGCGGCCATCATGCTCGGCGGGGGCGGCCTGGTGTTTCAAATTCACTGGGAACATCCGCTGGCCTTGATGGCGCTCACCGCGGGGTACGCTGGCTTCATCGCCACCTGGTTTGCGGTACTGGTGGCCCTGCTACCGGATGAGCGCCGGGCGGCGGTGCTGACCAACTTGTCGGGCATGGGCCTGGGCTTGCTGGGCGGTTGCGCGTTTCCGCCCCAGCAACTGCCCGGGTTCATCCGCCATTACGTCATGCCCGGGCTGCCGAGCCATTGGTTTGCGGAGGCCGCCCGCAATTTGCAGGGCGGTGGGACGACGCTGGCCTGGACCGGGGTGGTGCTGCACCTGGCGTTGGTGAGCGTGGGGCTGGCCGGCGTGGCCATCTGGTTGTTTCGCCGGCGGTTTAACAGCGGTTTGCGCGCATGAAACGAATTCTGGACATCGGCCACACCGACCTGCGGCTGTTTTTAAAACATCCGAGCGCCTTCATCTGGTTGTTTTTGGTGCCGTTCGGCTTCATGTATATCATGGGTGCGGCCAATAGCGGACCGGGTGATCCGTACAACCGCAAACCGCCCGTGCTGATCGAGAATGCGGACACGAATTTTCTGGGGCGGATGCTGCTGAGCGAATTAAGCGCCCAGAACATGTGGCTGCTGGATCCCACCAACCGGGAATCCGCGGCCCGGGTGATTCAAATCCCGGCGAATTTTTCGGAGAACATTCTGGCGCTGAAACAGAGCAAGGTGAAATTCCTGAAGCGCGACGGTTCGGCGGAGTCGGACGCGGCGTTGATTCAGATTCGTTTAGTGCGGGCCTTGGTGGCAATGAACAGCCACCTGCTGGAGGCGGGCACGGAGACGAATTTGCCGGGAATTTTTACGGAAGCCAAACTGCACGCGATCCTGGCGGAAACCAATCCGGTGAGCCTGAACACGCAGTTCGCGGGACGCAAGCCGGTGCCCTCGGGATTCAACTTCTCGCTACCGGGCAATCTCGTGATGTTCTTGATGATGAATCTGCTTATCTTTGGCGGTTCCACCGTGGCGGCCGAGCGACGCAATGGCGTGATCCGCCGGCTCATGGTGATGCCGGTGACGCGGGGCGAGATTGTGGCGGGCAAAATATACGGTCTGATGCTGCTGGGGGCGGTGCAAATCCTGTTCTTCCTGACGGTGGGGAAATTCATTTTTCAGGTCAGCCTGGGGGCCAATTTACCGGCGGTGGCGCTGGTCCTGCTGGTATTTGCCTGGGTGGCGGGCTCGTTCGGGGTGCTGGTGGGCTCGATCATTGCCGCCCCGGATCGCGTGAGCGGAATATGTGTCATGGCGAGCCTGTTGATGGCCGCGATTGGAGGTTGCTGGTGGCCGTTGGAGATCGGCCCGCCCCTGATGAAAACGTTGTCCCTGTGCCTGCCCACGGGGTGGGCCTTGCAAGCCCTGCACCAGCTGATTAGTTTCGGGGCGGATTTAAATGCCGTGGTGGTGCCGCTGGCTGTATTGGTGGGATTTGGTCTGGCGGCAAACGCGCTGGCGGCAAGGTTTTTCAAAAGCTGACCGCGCCGGGCTGAGGCAGGAACACTGGTTCAGTCCTCGAACAGGATCCGCGCAAGCACGCCCCTGGCGATACGAAGATTCATCCTGCTGGCTGGATATCTGGCGAAGAAGAAGCCTTGTATTTGCAGGAAGAAATGAGAATCCAAACGGCGGGTAAACTGGCAGTTCTGACTCAACCGGCTAAACGTGGTGATGCATTTAAAAAATACAGCAAATACAGAGGCTCGCAGTCACCCAGTCGCCACTACTCAACTAAATCAACAAAATTCAAGGTTGGTTGATTAAACACGCACGCGCCTGAACCCAATCCCCGGCAACCCCCACCCCACCTCCTTCAAGCTTCTTTCGCAGTCTCTTCTGCCGGCAACCCGGTCAGGCGCGTGCCATGAATAATTTTTGGGACAAATCCCGTTGTCCCGCCAACTCTGAACAAAAACAAATCCAATCCCCACGATTTAATTTGCTTCCATTCAGCAACCCAACCACAACCCAAACAACAACAACCGAATTAGATAAAGCATAACACATGCCAACCTTGGCCAGAGGATAAAACCACCTAATTCCCCATGAAATGAGGGATGGGGCATTCATTAGCAGTCAGAGTGTCGAGAATTGCTGTGCATTTTTGCACAGCGTGATTGAAAAGTTTGATTAAAAGATCGGGAAAGCCCGGATTTGAATGGTCGCATCGTGAATGTCGCCCTGATCCATGGCCCGACCCGGGATGGTTATCCCGGCGCCTGAAGGCATTGAATTCAGGGATGTTCGGCCGCAGGGGATTTTTCTAGCGGATGTTCCTCGTGCTGCCAGGCGGCGGAAACGCGGCCGTCCCAGCAGGCGGGATTTACCGGATAAACATCGGGATCGAAAATCACATGGTAGAAATGCCATACCACAATGGCCAGGCAGGCCAGGACCGCTTCGTAATAATGGATGGTTAAAGCGACATCCACCACCCAGCGGGGCAAAAACGCGGTCACATCCAATTTCCACCAGATCATCAGCCCGGTTACCCCCATGATGAAGGTGCCCCAGATCACGGCCCAATATTCCAATTTTTCGGCGTAACCAAACCGGCCGAACGAGGGCTTTTCTTTGCGCCAACCGCACAGGTAACCGGCCGCGGCCACCAGATCGTGCCAGTCCTGCCGGCGGGGCAACAAATCGGCGACCAACCGGCGTCCCGCCGGGCTACGCACGATATAAACCAAATGCACCAACCCCACGCCCAGCAGAACCAATCCGCTGAGACGGTGCGTCCACCGGCGGAAGGGCTCACTGGAGCCCAGCAGGTGCCCGACCCAAGAGTCGGGGTATTTCAAGGCAAATCCAGTCACGGCCAGAATGATGAAACTGGCGGCCAGAATCGCATGCTGCCAGCGCTGGGGGGCATTCATGCGCACGACTGGCCGGGAGCCGCGTTGCAACCGCCGGGCGACTTTCCGGCCGAACATCAGCACATTGTGGACGAGCATGCCACCAATGGTGGCGAAGATCAAAACCAGGTAAATTTGCCGCACCCAGCCGTTGACTTTGCCGCCCAGCCCGTCGCCGCCATTGGCCGTGGTGCCATCCACATGGATTTTACCGAAACTAAAATTTTCATTGGCCCCGCGATGGCATTGGCCACAGGTTTTAACCAACTGCCGGCGATTGATGGAGGAGTTGGGGTCATGCGATGGCAGGATTTTGTGGTAACCATGACAACTGGCGCAGTCGGCGGCGACAGTGGAACCATATTGAGCCGCCAAGCCGTGGTAACTATTGAAAAAAGTGGCGACGCGATCCGCCGGGAGGTTGAATTTGGTGTTGATCCGCTCGGAGGCATGGCATTGGGCGCACACGGCGCCCGAAGCCATGGGCGAACTCCCTTTGAGCGAATGAATTTTGTGCTCATCATGGCAGTCGGTGCAGGTGGGGGCGTCGCGAAAACCGGCGGAGGTAGCGCGGCCATGCACGCTGGCCGCGACATCGGCGGCCGCCTGGTCGTGACAGGCGCCGCAGGTTGCCGTTTGGTGGGTAAAATACAAGGGGGACGCGGGTGCGGTGGCAGGCAGTATATCGTGGGTACCATGGCAATCCTGACAGGTGGCCGCATCCGCGTGACCGGCCAGCAGGGCCAGGCCGTGGACGCTGGCGTTATAACTCTGGGCGGCGCCGGCATGGCAGCGTGAGCAATCGACGGGCAAGGCCGGCCGGTTGTCATCCGGGTGTTTCCCGCCCAGATCCGCATGACAGCTCACGCAGGAATTGGTGCCATGCGCCGAGGCCGCCAGCCGCGCGGCATCCACGAACAAGGATATTGACCGGCCCGTGGCATTGGTGGTCACGAGGGTTTTGTCGGAATGGCAATCCAGGCAGTCGGAATTGGCCATCGGTTTACCGGCCTGGGCCGGTTCAGTCCGTCCCAATACCAGTAATAATAAAGTGAGCCCCGTCAGCAGGGTTAATCCCGCTGGACGCCAGGGCGAGGGGGCAACCCAGCGGGAGCTGTGCTGCCGGGAAATAATGAAAGGTTGGCCGGTCATAAAATCGAACATTAACCGCGCACTCTGGGGTTACCGGGCGGAAGGGTCACCGCCGGGGGATTGATTGACGAGGGAAAGCGGCGCATGACCACTGAAAAAAACTGGGTGGCTTGGACCCAAAACCAAGCCACCCGGAACCCAACTGCAACCAAAATTATTGCTTAAAGGTCCGCATGTAGCTGACCAGGGCCTTGATATCGTCGTCGGAGATATCCGTGGCGGCCTTCATCAAGCTCTTGCCGTCGGCATCTTTAAACCCTTCCTTGATGGCTTTAAAGGCGGCATCATCTTTCAAATCGGCTTGAACTTTGGAATCGGTATAGTCCCGGGCACCCAGCTTCTTGCCCATTTTGGTGTCCCCCTTGCCGTCGGCCCCATGACACTTGGCGCAGGATTGCTCATACTGGGACTTGGGGTCGCCGGCGCGCACCGACACGGTAACGGCCATAAGACCCACGATTCCCGCCATCAGTAATTTTTTCATAATACAGCCTGTGGTTGATCATTGCGGCATTTGCGGCAGGAGCGCACCGTTTGGTTTTACCCGGACCACTCCGCTGCATTTGCTATTAGCAATACTATTTAGTACACAAATGCAATTTAGTCCTGCCTAATATTGCGAATATTACGCACAGGCTTGGCTTGGGCGGAATGGGGGGAAACGTTGCCGCCGGGGGGGTGCCATCGGGCACCGGCTGGTTAACCGGGGGGGCCAACTCGGGGGGGCAGCGGGGCAGTTTAATGCCTGGCGGCCGGGAGAAAGGTTAACTCGGCCGCGGCACTATTATATTCTTGGTATTCTTTTTTTCCCGTGGCGAGGGCTTTTTGGAAGAAATCAGCCGCGGCGGCGGTATCCCCGGCGACCAGGTGTCGGGAGCCGGCGTAATAACAAGCCTCACACCAACGCCCGGAGGACGGGGCGGAAGGGGTTCGTTGGGCAGCCACTAAAAAATCCGATTCCGGGATCTGCCCCGTGAGAAAGCCGGCCACCAAGTCGGTCCAGTCCGGGGCGCTGGTGTGGGGGCGGGTGGCGAGCCAGGTGGACAATTCGGTGGTGGCCTGGTCGGGCTGGCCCAAGTGGGAGCGGACCATCCAAATCCGGAAACGCAGGTAAACCAAGGAATCATCCAAAGCCAGGGCCTTGCGAAAATCTTGGGCGGCCCCCACATATTCGTGGGCATCATAACGCAGCACCCCCCGGTTGCGGTAGGCATAGGCAAAATCGGGGTTTAGCTCCACCACGCGGTTAAAATCCTCGATCGCGCCTTGCCGGTCGCCGAGCAATTGCCGGGTGGCTCCGCGATGATAGCAGGCATTGGCATTATCCGGCTGGAAGCTGATGGCCTTGGTATCATCTGCCAACGCGCCGGCCAGGTCGCCTTGCAAACTTTTCACGACCGACCGCCCGGTGAAGGCGGGGACGTAATCCAGTTGCAGCTCGAGGGCTTGATTGAAGTCGATGATCGCGCCGGCTAAATCACCTTTGGCTTTGCGTGCCAGGGCACGGTGGGCATATACTGCCGCTTGCTCAGGCTTGAGAATGAGGGACTGGGTGTCATCCTCCAGGGCTCCTGCGGCATCCCCCCGCGACAGCCGGGCGACCGCCCGGTTGGCATAGGCCCCGGCATCCTTGGGCTGGTATTGGAGCACCTTCGCATCATCGGCAATGGAACCATCCAAATCGCCCCGCTGACGCTTGGTCTGGGCGCGGGCGGCATAAGCGTCGGCATAATCCGGCTGGTTCAGGATGGCCAGGTTGTAATCCATCAAAGCCCCCAGCAAATCGCCCTCGGCATGGCGGGAATTCCCTCGAAAATAGTAAGCGGCGGCATAATCCGGCTTGAGGCGGACGGCTTGATTGAAATTTTCAATGGCTTCGGCGGAATGCCCGAGCATTTGGAGCAGCAACCCGCGGGTGAAGTAGGCCTCGGTAAAACCCGGCTGGAGTTCCAACACGCGATTCTCGTCGGCGATGGCCCCATTCAAGTCGCCCTGATCTTTTTTGGAGAGGGCACGCTGATGGGTTTCCGTGGCCAAATCGCCCCAGACAGTGAATGTCAGGGATGATCCCACTACCAGACTCAAACCTAATTTAGTGATCGAATTCAAAGTTGCCAATTTATCAGCCAGTAACATGCATTACCCCGGTCCCGCATTCAATCCTCATTCTTGCCGCCGAAGCTTCACCTGGCCCAGCGGGTCCGCTTGACATTCCCGGATGCGAATGGCATTCATCACTGACTTAACAATACGAAACCCTTGCGCGCGTGCGGCGTCATCATGGTTCTGGGGGGACTGGGAGGCCTGCTCTGCGGATGTACCACTACTGGTCGCGACCCGGCCTTTGCCGAGAAGCCCACGACCATGCCGGGGATCTATCAATCCCAAAGCACAACCCCGGCCACCGCCGACATGAATTGGGTGCAAAAAACCGGCTACTACTTGGGTTGGTTGTCTTTGTACTCGCTCTACGCCATCGCGGCCAGCAACCCGGAGATTCACTAGGGCGAGCCCGCAACAATCTGGTCCGGCTCGCAGCCACTGTACTAACGCCTCGCGTAACCCTCCTGATAGAACCAATTAACGGCATCCACGAGGGCTGTCCGGGGTGGAGTTTGGGGTAAACCCAGTTCACGGATGGCTTTGGCCGGGTTAAACCACATTTTATATTTGGCCATGCGCACGCCGGCCAAAGGTGCCTTGGGCGGTTTCCCGGTAATTCCTGAAATGCGTTCACTGACTTGGGCGGCCATGAGGGCCACCCAGTAAGGCACCTGCATGGTGGGGGCTGGAATCCCGGTGATTTCCGCCAGGGTGCCCAGGGTGGCTTTCATGGTCCAATTACCGTCGGGATTCCCCAAGATATAACGCTCACCCACCCGGCCCCGTTCGGCCGCCAGGATATGCCCGATGGCAACATCCCGCACATGGACCCAGTTGAGGCCGGTGTCCAGAAACCCGGGCATTTGGCGGTTCAGAAAATCCACAATGACCTTGCCCGTCGGGGTGGGTTTCACATCGCGCGGGCCGATGGGGGTGCTGGGATTGACAATCACAATGGGCAGCCCCTGCCCGGCCAGTTCCAAGGCCACCCATTCCGCCCGCCATTTGGACAACTTGTAATGATTGCTCATCTGCGACTCGGCCACGGGCGTGGCTTCATCGGTGGGGGTGATTTGACCGGCGGCATCCGCCTGGGGCAACCCAATACAGCCCACGGTACTGGTATAAACAATCCGGGAACACCCGGCCTGCGCCGCGGCGGTGAGGACGTGGCGGGTGCCCGTCACGTTGGCCTGATACATCGGGGCGTAATCGGCGAGCCACAAATGATAACTGGCAGCCACGTGAAAGCACCAGTCGCAGCCGCGCATTTCCCGCGCCAGCAAAGGCCCATCCAAAACATCACCGCTGACACGCTGAAAAGTGGCCCCGGCCAGGCCGCGCTCATCGGCGCCCGGACGCAGCAAGGCCCGCACCTCGTGGCCGCGGGCGACGAGCTCATGGACCAGATTGGCCCCCACAAACCCCGAGGCCCCGGTGACAAAACATTTCATATTTCAAATTTAACTGCTGGCAAAAATGCCGCCGGAATGTTGGGCCAAGGCCACGCTGGAGGCCATGCAAATTTGTGGTGGCGGGAGGCTGGCGCTGGGGATTGTGATCATCCGAAGTAATCGGCGGGGAATTCAGGCCTCAATCGCCGGGCGGCGGCGGATCATGCGTTCAATCACCGCCTGCAGTTCAGCTTCCGCCACGGGTTTGGAAAGGTAATCATCCATGCCGGCGGCCAGGCAATCATCGCGATCCCCCAGCATGGCATTGGCCGTCAAGGCGACAATATAAGTCCGGGGATGATGGCCGGCTTTCTCCAATTCCCGAATGGTGCGGGTGGCTTCATAACCGTCCATCTCCGGCATCTGACAGTCCATGAAGATAATTCCGAAATGTTGGCGTTCCCAGGCGGCGACGGCCAACCGCCCGTTATGCACCACATCGACTTCCAAATAGCCGAACTTTTTCAGTTGCAACGTACTGACGACCTGATTGATGCGATTGTCCTCCGCCAGCAAGACACGGGGCTTGAGGCTGGCGGTCATGGATAATTGGACGGGCAAGCCACTGGCAGCGGTTTCGGCTAATTTAAGCGTGCCCACCGTTTTTGGTTTGCCGAATTGCAGTTCGAACCAGAAAGTGGACCCCTGCCCTTCGGCGCTATCCACTTCGATGGAACCGCCCAACAATTCCACCAGCCGCCGAGTGATGGCCAGGCCCAACCCCGTGCCCCCAAACCGGCGGGTGGTGGAGGCATCCGCCTGGGTAAAGGACTGGAATAATTTCCCGCGCACTTGTTCGGAAATTCCGATTCCGGTGTCCCGCACAGTAAAGCGCAGTTTTGCGGTAGTCTCAGTTTCCGCCAGTTGAGCCACCTCGAGGCCCACCTCGCCCTGCCGGGTGAATTTAATGGCATTGCCCAGCAGGTTCAGGAGAATTTGCCGCAGGCGGGTGGGATCGCCGACCGCGGCGGAAACACAGTCCGACGGCACGCGCAGATGAAAACGAATTCCCTTTTCAACCGCCCGGGGCTGCATGAGGTCCACCACGTTTTTGATGGTTTCCCGCAAATCAAATTCCACCTGCTCGCAAGTGAGCTTGCCGGCCTCAATCTTGGAGAAGTCGAGAATGTCATTAATGATGCCCAACAGATTGTCAGCACTGGTTTTAATGGTTTGCGCAAATTCGCGCTGCAGCGGGGAGAGCGGGGTGTCCAGCAGCAGGCCCACCATGCCGACGACGCCATTCATGGGCGTGCGAATTTCGTGGCTCATATTGGCCAGAAACTCCCCTTTGGCTTTGCTGGCCACCAGGGCGCTCTCGGCCATGCGCTGGGTTTTTTCCCGGGCCAGTTCCAGCATCTGGTTGGCGGTGATGAGCTCCTGGTTGGCAGCCGCCAGTTTCAAGGTGCGTTGCTGGACCATTTTTTCGAGGTCATCCAGCCGTAGTTTGGCCTGCTGGTAGAGCCGCCATTTTTCGGTCATGGAGATGGCCAGCTGCACCACTTCAATGTTGTCGAATGGTTTTTTTAGAATGATCAGCCGGTCCGAATAGCCCAGGATTTTGAGCATTTCCTCCCAGGAGTAGTCTGAATACGCCGTGCAAATCACCACCTGCAAATCCGGGTAGGTCTGCCAAATTTTGGCCGTGGTTTCAATGCCATCCCAGCCGGGCGGCATGCGGACATCCACGAAGGCCAGCGCATAGGGTCGGTGCTCCACCAAACTGCGCTCGATTAACCGCAAGCCCTCCTGACCCTGGAAAGCGAAATCCAGCTGAAAATCAGGCAGCACCAGGTCGGGCGGTACTTCTCCAAAGAGCGCGGCCTCGGCCGCGGCCAAAGCGTGATTTACCATCTTGGGGCGGGTCAGGATCTTGCGGAAATCTTCCTGAATGGACTGATTGTCGTCAATCACCAGGATGCGATGGTTTTGATTGGGATCCAAAGTCATTGGTTAACCTTGGTCGGTGGCCGGGGAATTTCAAGCGTAAAAACTGCCCCCTGCCCGGGTCCCTCGCTCCAAGCGAACAGCCGGCCGCCCATCTCCCGCGCCGCCAGGGCGCTGCCATGCAGGCCGAAACCATGGCCGTCTGCCCGCGTGGTGAACCCGTGATTGAAAATCCGGGTCAAATTTTCCGGTGGGATTCCCACGCCATTATCACTTACGGAAATGGCCACCAGGGATTCCGAATCCACCACCCGCACCCGGATTTGGCGGTCCGGGCGGCCGGCATCCTCACAGGCATGCTTGGCGTTGCGAATCAAATTGACGAGGATTTGCAGCACCTTGTGCTTGTCCAGCAACACGGGCTGCGCCGCTCCCAACTCGCAGACAATCTTGATGTGGTGACGATCCATGGCCACCGTATTCATGCGAATGGCGTCCTCCACCAGTTCGTTGACTGGCATCAATTCCAGCACCCCGGAAATGCGCGCATACCCCTGCTGCATCGCCACAATTTCCTTGATGTGGTTCAAGTTCTTGATGAGGGTTTCCACCTCCGTGCGCTGCTCGGCCTGTTCCTGCTCCAGATGACTGGTCAAATTCACCAGGTAGCCGGGGAGCTGCCGGCCCTTGGGGTCATGCGCCAGAAAATTTCCCAAGTCAGCCGCGTGCACTTGGAAAAGGGCCATGGCCCGGGCCACATTACCGATTTTGGACTGCCGGATTTTTTCGGCGATCAGGGAACTGGAGACATTCACGCTATTGAGCACATTACCCACATTATGCAGCACACTGGTGGCCACCTCGGCCATGCCCGCCCGGCGTGAAGTATCGACCAACTCCCGGTTCAACTCATCCAGCCGGGCTTGGGCCAGTTTGCGCTGGGTAATGTCAAAGTGCACTCCCTGGGAGCCAATGATTCGCTGATCGGCACTGAGCACGGGCAGTTTGACCACTTGAAAATATTGGGTGTGCGTGCCGTCCGGGGCCGGGAGCGACTCCTCCCGCTCCAGGGTCTCCCCGGTGCGCATGATAAATTCATGATCCCGTTCATTTTGCGCGGCCAGGGCCGGCGGGTCCAGGTCGTGAATGCCCTGGCCCAGGATTTGTTCCGCAGGCAGGCCTTTCATGGTGCAAAAGCCGGTGTTCACATAGACAAACCGGCCGGCGGCGTCCATGCGATATACTTTAATCGGCAATTGTTCCACCAGGGAATGGTACAAGGCCTGGGATTCCACGAGGGCCAGTTCCGCCTCGCGGCGCACGGCAATTTCCCGGGTCAATTCGGCGGTGCGCTCGGTGACCTTTTGCTCGATGCTGGTGTTGAGGGCCTCCAAAGAGGCTTGGCGCTCCGCCAGGCCGCGCATTTCCCGGATGCTTTGATGAATGGCGATGAATAAAAAAGCATCCTCAAACACGACCCAGCCAGCGTGTTCGAGCCAGCGCCAGGGACTGGCTGTGAGCACGCCAAAAACGGACTGCGGCCAGTAGGTGCCCCGTAAAACGTGATCGATAACCACCACCAGCGTGGCGGTGACGAGCACGCGCCAGTCGCGATAGAAAGCGAGAAATGCCAGCGAGCCAAAGATGTGAAAATGGGTTTCGATACGCCCGCCGGTGAGGTGAATCAGCAAGGCGGAAAAAACCATCTGCGCCACCGCCACCACCTGCCGGGTCAGCGCTGCCCCCGGATGCCGCCAAATGAGGAAAATGGGGAAACCGGTGATCCATCCGCCGAGAAAAATCGCGGCGTAAACATGCCAGTGGATCGCGCTGGTGGCCCCAATCCAGGTCAGCGGCGAAATCCAAATGGCCGCCACCATTCCGGCCAGCCACTGAAAGACCATCAAGCGGGCAAACAACTGGTCGGTCCGCAAATGGATATTGGTTTGGGCCTGCTGAAACAGTTCGCGCGTGCGTCGCAAGGTTGCTTCCGCAAGGACGGTGGCGGTGGTCGTCATGGCTTCCCGGCTCCTTCTTCCTTCCGGCAATTCGTGGCAAACAGGGAGCAGCCAAACACCGGGGTGCGCACCATCGCGGGGTGTTCCCCCGCCACCAAAGCCGCAATGGCCGCGCGCCCATCATTATCGCCCGCATGTCCGCGGGACGCGGTAATGCCGCCTTGAAACTCCAAGCGGCCGTCCGTTTGAAACAACCGAGCCTCTCCGGAGGTTTCCGCGCCAAACAAGCGAGCCTCAAGACCATCGCGGTCTTCCTGCACGGAAACTCCAGGGATGGCAGCCGCAGCCCGCCAGAGATCCGTATTGGTCCAGGCCTCCGGCGTCTGGACGGGTTTCAAAAAGCAGACTTCCGCATGGAGCTTGCCCCTGCGCCTGGGCCATGAGCACGGCTAGTTCGCCGAGGGTGGCCCGGGTACAGGGACAATGGGGATGGGCAAACAGGACGAGCGTGGGCACAGTTGCATCGCGCGGAATTCGGCTGTTTAGGGGCCACCGAGCCGGGCCCGCGGTGGTGGGCCCAGGCTGATGAGTGTGGTAACTAATCCCCGCCAAAGCACCGGCAAGCAAAGCCAGCCAAAGGATCAAGGCCAGCCAGACACCCCCGGAAGGTTTCGTCCCGGAGAATCCGCCCCCACGAGACCGAAAAAAGCCCGGCAAATCTGCAATCTTTTGATGGTTGTTGGGGTACAGCATGAGCGTGCTTCGTCAGCCCATGGAGTTAAGAAGTTTGCCTGAAAAAGACAAGCATTAAGCGAAGATTATATTGTTTATTATCATTACCCCACATTGATTCCACCAAGGGTGGAGCAGCTCACACATTAATCCTCTGACAAATCCCCAATTTAAAATGTGGGTTGGCCAGCCACTCAAAATTCTGCCGCCCCCTACCCGGCCAGAATTGCTTCAATGTGGGACAATTCCGTAGCAGAGAATGCCAGATTCCGCGTGGCCCCCACGCAATCCTCCAACTGGCTGACCTTGCTGGCCCCAATGAGCGCACTCGTCACCGCCGGCTGCCGGAGCACCCAGGCCAGGGCCATTTGGGCCAGGCTCTGTCCGCGCTGCCGGGCCAGCTCATGCAAACGCCCCGTGGTGGCCAGCAGCGCCTCGGTGATATGTTCCGGCCGCAAAAAACGCGGATCATGCCCGGCGCGCGAATCGGCCGGCACGCCTTGGAAATACCGGTCCGTTAGCAGCCCCTTGGCGAGGGGCGAAAAGACAATGCCACCGATCCCTTCCGCCGCCAAAGCGGGGAGCAGTTCCGGTTCCACCCAACGGTCCAGCATACTGTAACGCGGCTGGTGAATCAGGCAGGGCGTGCCCATTTCCCGCAACATCCTGGCCGCCCGCAGAGTCTCCGCCGCCGGGTAATTGGAAAGGCCAGCGTACAAGGCCTTGCCACTGCGCACCGCGTGCGCCAATGCGCCCATGGACTCCTCCAAGGGGGTGTCCGGGTCGGGCCGGTGATGATAAAAAATATCGACGTAGGGCAGCCCCATGCGTTTTAAGGACTGGTCCAGCGAGGCCAGAATATATTTGCGCGAGCCCCATTCGCCATAAGGCCCGGGCCACATGTAATACCCCGCCTTGGTGGAAATGATCAGTTCATCCCGCCAGGGGCCGAGATCTTCCCGCAGGATGCGGCCAAAAGTTAGTTCGGCGGAGCCATCGGGCGGACCGTAATTATTGGCCAGATCAAAATGGGTGACCCCCAGATCAAATGCCCGCAAAGCGATGGCCCGGGCATTCGCATAGGAATCATTGCCCCCAAAATTGTGCCACAGGCCCAGGGAAATCAGCGGGAGCCGGATACCCGACCGGCCGCACCGGCGATAAAAATGAGGATCGTCATAACGAGAGGCCAGAGGCGTGTACATAATTCAGAAGCCTAAGGCAACGAATGCATCGACAAAATAAAAAAGTTTCAGCCCCGAAACCACAAAGCCTGGAAAATCCCGAACCACCGCCACAGAAACGTAACATATTCGTAACCTTTTTGTAACTTTTGCGTGACTAATGTCCGGATAGTGCTAGTTTTCACTTATGAGCATCTTCATGTTTGCCATCTGCCTGGGTATTTCCGCAACTTTCATGTTTTTAACGTTGCGCAACCAAATGAAACAATAAATTCCGACTATTCTTGGGTATCAATAAGTTATCAACGATAGGTACGCGCAGCGTGCTTTCAACCAGCATTCCCGGCCACTGGTTTGTCTTGGAACCTACAATCTCCGGACGGCTCAAGGAGCCGTGGAGGGTGCCTTCAGGCCAGATAGATTATTTTTTCCAAGTGACCAGAAACCCATGACTTCGCGCCACCATTGGGGTGATTGCTCCAGCGTGTCGCCGTGACCGGCTCCGGGAATGATTTGGAGGGATTTGGGTCCTGGATAACCATCATAGAGCGCCTGACCACGCGCCACGGGAATGACACGGTCGGCCCCGGCCAAAACAATTTTAACCGGCCCGTGATAATCGGCCAGCCAGTCCACCGGGGCAAACCGGTCGCACAACAACCAGTAGGCGGGGAGAAACGGATAATGGTTTTGGGCCACGGAGGCCAGGCGGTCATAAGGCACAAACATTAACAAACCAGCCACTTGCGCCGGATATTTTTGCGCCAGATGCGCGGCCACACCGGTGCCGAGTGATTCACTGATAACGTAGGCCGGCTGGTTGGTGGGCAGCGTTTCCCAGGCTTCATCGGCCGCCGCCAGCAAACTGGCTTCTGAGGGAGTACCCCCCCGCTGACCGTACCCGGGATATTCCAGCAAATAGGCATCGAGATGGACAGCCTGTTGCAAGGAGGCGGCCAAATCCGACAGGCGGAGCGCGGTGCCGCCATTGCCATGCGCGATCAACACACTGCCAACGGCGGGTGCCAAGGCCGGCCGCCGCCAGCCGATCAAATCACCGTGCGCATTGTACCAGGGCAAAACGCCGCGTTCAGCGGCAATTTGCCGGGCCTGGTCGAGGGTGATGAGGGTGGGAACATATAACAATTGGCGTTGAAAAACCGCCACCAAGAGAACGACGAGCAAATAACTGCCCAAGCCGAGGAGCAAAAATCCCTTCAGCCACGGGCGCGGCTGAAGGGACCAAAAGCTGGACTTGGTTTGGCTCACAAATGGCAAGTCTTCCACTGAACGATCAGTCCTTTTTAGGAACTTTCAATTCAATATGCAAATCGCGCAATTGCTTGGCGGATACGGTGGCTGGTGAATCGGTCATCAAATCCGTTCCCTTGGCGGTCTTCGGGAAGGCAATGACGTCGCGAATGCTCGGGGTGCCGCAGAGAATGGCAATCAAGCGGTCAAAGCCCAGGGCAATGCCACCGTGCGGCGGCGCGCCGTAGCGAAAGGCATCCAGCATGTAACCGAATCGCAACTTGGTCTCTTCCGGCGGGATTTGCAGGACTTCCTCAAACACCGTTTTCTGAACGTCGGGCTGGTGAATCCGGATGGAACCGCCGCCCAACTCAACGCCGTTGACGACCACATCATAATGCTGGCCGCGCACCTTCTTCGGGTCCGTCTTGAGCAAGGGGATATCTTCGGTGACCGGTGCGGTAAAGGGATGATGGCTGGAGTACCAGCGATTTTGCTCGCGGTCGAAACCGAGCAACGGAAATTCAATGACCCACAGGAAGTTGAATTGATCGGCCGGGATGACCAGTTTGCCCTGGGTCTTCAAAACGTCCGCACAATAGAGCCGGATCTTGCCGAGAATTTCGCAGGCCGTGAGCCATTGATCGGCGGCAAACAGGATGAGATCCCCTTCTTCGATGGCCAGTTTGGCGATCAAGGCTTCCTTCTCGGCGGCACTGAAGAATTTCACGATGGGCGATTTCCATTCGCCGTTTTCCACCTTGATATAGGCCAGCCCTTTGGCACCGAAGCTCTTCGCGTACTCGGTCATGGTCTCGATCTGGCCTTGGGTGGCTCCGGCCAGGCCCTTGGCATTGAGGGCTTTTACCACGCCCCCGGCGGCAATGGCACCGCTGAACACTTTGAAGGTGCTGGTGCGGAATTCGGCGGTAAAATCCACCAGTTCCATGCCGAACCGGGTGTCCGGCTTGTCAATCCCATAACGGTTCAACGCCTCCTCAAAACTGATCCGCTTAAAGGGCGTGGGAATATCCATGTTCAGCGCGGTTTTCCACACGCGCTTGAGGAGCCCTTCGATCAGGGCATAAATGTCCTCGCGTTCGATGAAAGACATTTCGATGTCCACCTGGGTGAATTCGGGCTGCCGGTCGGCGCGCAAATCCTCGTCGCGATAGCAGCGGGCGAGTTGGAAATAACGCTCGACGCCAGCCACCATCAGGATTTGCTTGAACTGTTGCGGCGACTGCGGCAGGGCGTAAAAGGTGCCGGGTTCGCGGCGGTTGGGCACCAGAAATTCGCGCGCGCCCTCGGGCGTGGATTTGAAGAGCGTGGGGGTTTCCACTTCCAGGAAGCCTTGCTCATCCATGTAACTGCGGGTGGCGATGGCCACTTTGCTGCGCACTTTCAAATTGCGGGCCATTTCCGGCCGGCGCAAATCGAGGTAACGGTATTGCAGGCGCAATTCCTCGTTCACTTTGCTGGCGATTTCCGGATCGTCCACCGGGAACGGCAGCACTTCGGCCATGTTCAGCACTTCGAGCCCGGTCACCGCGACTTCAACTTCACCGGTGGGAATCTTGGTATTGTTGGTGCCGGCCGGACGCTGCCGGACTGCCCCGGTGATGCTCACAACGCATTCGCTGCGCAGGGCGGCCGCCTGTTCGAATAGGGCGGCCGGCAGATCCGAGGGATCAAACACCGTCTGGGTGCGGCCCTCGCGGTCGCGGATATCAATAAAAATGAGGCCCCCGAGATCGCGGCGGGAATGAACCCAGCCCGACAGAGTAACCGTTTGCCCGATGTGTGCCGGGCGCAATTCGTTGCAATGATGTGTGCGTTTCATTTAATGGGGGAATTCCCCGGAGGGAATCCCAAAGCGAATGAACATAATGGCCAACCCACCGCCCGATTTCAATTTTTTTTGGCACTGATTAAATCTCGCCGCTGGGCACGGCCGGATGAGCAATCTAACTTAAGGCACAAGCGCCCGCAGGGTAAAAGCACCGGTCAATGACTTGCCCTGGCGGGCTTTGATGTCATGGTTTGCCACCCAACTGCCGCTAAAATCCCGCGGACCGGACACTTCGGTGCTGGCAAATAGTTGCGTGCCGCCAGCCGGGGTGGCATTCGCGCGCCCCACCAACTGCGTGCCGGCTACGGGCAGCAAAACCAGGCCATGACCGCGCTGGTCCGCCAGCGTGAGCCAGTGGAGGTGACGCTGGGCCGCGCGAAACTGCACGTCCCCCGCCTGGCAACGGCCCAACGGTTCGCCGATCCATCCGGCGGGATAATCCGTGAAACAGGCATCGCGATACCACTGCATTTGGGTCATGGTGGCTGGCGCGGCAAGTTTGAGACCGACTTCCCAGAGATCCGTGCCGGGCGCCCTCCAGGCCAACTCCCAGTTCACATTGATCTGCGCATTGGCCAGGATGTCATAGGTGGTTGTCAGCACCCCCAGCGACTCGCCAGCGGTGGACTTCAAAACATTCGCTGTGACCGTGACGCGAATGGTCCCCGCAGCGTTGGCCGGGGTTACCGATACCGCGGCGTTGGCGGTTACTGGCGGTTGCGGGGCGCGATAAAATCCTTTTTCCGAGGCGCGTTTGCCTTCGCCGAGGTTTAAAACCGGGCCGCCCACCAGAAGTTCCTGGCCGTGCACGCGCCAGGATTGCACGCTGCCGGTGTGCAGGTTGAAGGAAATTTGCTGCTGGTTATTGGACACCACGATGGCGTCGTTACCCGCGTGACTGGTCAAGGCATCGCCCACAGTGAGGGCGGCGGGGGCGGCGGGTTCGGGCGCACCCACCACCGCCAGGTTTACCGCGACCACAGAAGAGCCGTCGGCGTGCTGAAATTCCAGCCGCAATTTCGTGGCGCCTGCGGGTGCCGGAAAAGCGGCGGTGACGGATTGCAACGGACCACAACTGATATGCTGCACGCCGTGCTGCAATACAGTTTTCCCCTGATAAACCGCCCATTGGCAGGCCAGTTCTTTCAAATCAGTAAAGGAGTAGTGATTGGTGATGGGCACGAGGAACCCTTCGCCCAACGGGGTCAGCGGGCGGTAGCTGACCTGAACAGGACTGTAGACTTGCTTCACGCTCCACCATTCGGGCTTGGGCACCCGCAAGGCGGTGACGATACCCTTGTCGTTTTCCTGGCGGAGGTTATCCGGGCCCCAAGGACCTGGATGCGGCGCGGGAGCGTTCTTGTCGGCAATGCCCTGGCACTGCCATTCCCAAATGAAGGAGCCCAGAATGGTGGGGGCGGTCCAAATTTTGCCCCAAATGCCACCGAGTGCCTCCGACCACAAATCATGCTGGCCCGGATCATAGTTTTCCGTTTCCGGCTGCCAGAAGATGTGCGGATGTTCGGAGAAGTTGGCGGGTATGCCCTTTTTAATAATATCATCCACGGTACCCGGACTGGGGTAATGATCGTCCTTCCAGAGCTGGCCCTTGACGTCACGCGGCTCGGTGCAAGAGACAAAGGCCGGGCGGGTGGGATCGGTGGCTCTCACAAAATCCATGACCTGCTGGGAATCCACGCCCATGGGGTTTTCGTTGCCCAGACTCCAGGCCAGCACACAGGGACGATTTTTGTCACGGGCCAGCGTCTCCGCGGCGCGTTGCAGGAGATAAGGGGCGTAGGCAGGATCTTTGACCTGGTCGTTAATCCAGCAATAAGGCACCTCATCAAGAATATACAGGCCCTTTTCTTCACACAGCTCCAGAAACCGCTGCGCATGATTATAATGGCTCGTGCGGACGGCATTGATATTGGCGGCTTTCATTAGCGCCACATCGGTTTGCCAGCTGGCTTCGTCCAGCGCGAACCCTTTGTCGGCCCAATAATCATGGCGGCAAGTGCCCGTGCATTTAATGGGCTGGCCGTTCCACAGCACCCGGTTGTTGGTGAAATCGATCTGCTTGAAACCGAACCGCTGCTCCACTGTTTCAACCGCCTGGCCGCCGCTGGCCAGGTCGAGCACCACGTAATAAAGGCTGGGCTTTTCCGCCGACCAGAGTGCGGGGGCGGTCACGGGGGCAGTCAGGTTGATCGTGGCCCAGCCGTTGCTGGCCACCACCCCCTGCCCGGACAGTGTTACCCCGGTGTCGGCTTTGGCTCTCGCCGAAAAGAGGTGGCCGGTGAGGGCCACCGCCTCGCCTGGTTTACCCGCGAGCAGCGCGGCCACCTTGAGGGTGGCATTGCGGTACGCGGCATCGAGCGGCGTTTGCACGGTGAGGTCCGCCACATGCGTGGCGGGAACGGCAATCAAGGAAGTGTCCCGGTAGATTCCCCCCATGCATTGGAAATCGCCCGTTTCGCAGTCAGAAGAGGAGGTGGATTTGGAAACGCGCACGGCGAACAGGTTGCGCTCGCCGGGTTTCACCAGACCGGTCAGGTCAATGTTCCAGGCGGTATAACCGCTCTCGTGATACCCTGCCTTGTGACCATTGACATAGACCTCGGCCCCATCCAATGCACCATCGAAATGCCAGTAGATGTTCCGGCCTGCCCAGGCGGCGGGCACCTTGACCCAGCGGCGATACTGGCCAACCGTATAATCGACCGCCCCGTAAGTGGGCACGGAATAGCCATACATTTCCCAGTTGGAAGGCACCGGCAGCTTGTCCCAGGCAGAATCATCGAAATGCAACCCTGCAAAGGCCGAGGAGATGGCAGCCGGACCGGCCGTTGGCTGGTTTACGGGCGGCTGCCAGACCACCGCTTGTCCACCCTGAAGAATGTGAATTTGAAATTCGCGGACGGAGGCCCAGGCACCTTCGGGATGATCCACGATGGTTAACCGCACAAAGCGCACGGATGCCGGGGGAAATGGATAGGAACCATCGCCAATCCCCGGGGGAAAGGTGGCATCCAGGAGGGAAAACCATTTTCCGCCGGCCTTTTTGCCCTCCACCCGGCACTGGTATTTCAAGCCCGACTTTTCCCAGGCCAGAGTCAGCCTGGCAACGGACTGTTCACTGCCCAAATCCGCCTGCAACCATTGTGGAACAGTGTCGTCACTGGCACACCAACGGGTATCATTGGTGCCGTCGAAGGCATCCTCGGGGGGGTGCTGGTCCTCGTTGCTGGAGGCGCTCAGCCCGAGCTTCTCCGCCGGGGCGGGCAGAAATTCCCCGGCCTTGGTCCGGCCGTGGGTCAGGGCAAATTTCCACACCCCCGTCATGGGCAAATTCCAAGGATTATGCGCCCGCAGCTCATCGGGGGGTATTGGTTGGCTCGTGGGTAAAGGCAACGGCAAGGCCGCTGGAGTTACCCGGCCAACATCCTGCGCCAGGGCGGCCCCCGCCACCAGCATCAACAGTGAAAAGCAACCGCGAATAGTATTCTTGAATTTCATTGGCAATGATTTAGGTGCATAGTGCTTGAGGTCTAATATGGTGAGCCAGAAGGGGAACCGCGAGGGAAATCTGCGCCCGGGCCAGGGATAATCAAGATCCGGCCCGGCCAACACCCAATCGGTTCAGGGCAGCGGCCAATAGGCCCGGTAAAAGCGGTTGGTTAAGCGGGCGTTGTTGGTATCCTGCCAATAAAGCCAGCCGTTAGTGTCAGTGAAACCCGAGCCAAGCTTGGACCAATTGACCATATTTGCGGAAACCATCAGACCAAAACCGGTGTTGGCCGCCCCGGATAACTTCAATTGAAAAGTCCCCTGCGCGTCCAATCCCAGGGCTATCAGCACGGGTTTGGCGGGCGGGATGGGAGCGACGGTGTAATCCCCCACGATAGGGTAATGGTCACTTCCGGTGAAGTTGCTGCCACTGCCGGTCAATTGAATATCAGCATAGGCGGTGGTGGCGCCGGGCGTGGTATGTAAGAGATCATCCAGCGCGTGATTGCTGATGCTGCTGGCGGGGCTGCTCCGTGGCAGTGTACCGTTGTTGCCGAAGGTTTCAAAGGCATATGGGTACTGGGCCGAAGGAAAACCGGCGCTGTCGTAGGGATCCGCATTATCCGGGGCCAACTGCACGCCTCCCTGACTGTTATAAACCGCGAACATGGGTCCATTCAGCAACTGAATATCAATGCGGGAAGTCAGCGAAGCCGTCGAGTCGTTGTAAAGATAGCTGGCATTGTCCCCCGCGACGTTACTCCAGGTCACGGTGCCCACGGGTTTGGCCTTGGACATCGGATCGAAGCCCTGGGTTTGATTGGTATTGGCCCATAATGAGCTGGTGTCCGACCAATTGAGACCATCGGAGGTGATTTGGCCGGTCAGGCATTTGTAAGCATTCTCGCCGCTGCCATTAAACAAGTTCCAATCACCGGCATAAATGATATGCGCTCCGGCGGGCAATTTATATTTGGCGTCGCTGCGCACTGCCTGGGCCTCGGCATAACGCGCATCCCCCGCCGTGTCATCACTGGTACTCCGCGCATGGCTGACATACAGGTAAAAGTCATAAGCCGCCCCAGAGCCAACCGGCCGGAGCTGATACACCATGGGGGCGCGCGTCACGCCATTCACCCCGTTGCCGGGCGAATGCGCCGCCCCATAGGTGCCGTTGGCTTGCAGGAGCACCGTCTGCCCGGTCTTCAGTGCCCGCGCGGAAATCACCTGGACGGTCAGGGTGTTATAAATCAAACCATCCGGGCCACCACCGGTGTTCGCATCTGCGGTCGGATCATAAGTGTATGTTCCCGCGCCATAAATGGCATTCAGTTGGGTGACAAAGTCGGTGAGGGTGGAAGTCGTCAATTCTTCGACACTCAGCACATCGACTGGCTGGGCATTCGTCCCGATATGATGCAGACCAATGGCCTCCACGACCGTCGGCAGGCTGTGGGTGCTGGCATTGAGGTTGTTGTCACTGCTTTGGTCCGCGCAATCAACATTATAGGAAACGATGCGCAGCACTTTACCCGAAGCGGCCCCAACACCCATTAGCAGGCATAATCCCAGCAGCAAAACGCGTTCCAGGCCGAAGGTTTTCATCGGCCAGTCAGGTTATCCCCGGCCCATCCCAAGGCGCTGGCCAAGTAACGGGGCGATCCCGCCATCCCCGAGAGGAAGGCCAGGCTATTTCCAAAGGATTTCAATGCTCCAGACACTTGGAGATTTTATGGCCGCCGGACCGGGCGGGCGAGAAAAAATGCTCATTTCCCGTCTGGCCATTGGCCGAGCCATTTGATATAACGCTGGTGCATGACGCCGTTGCCCAAGCCGGATGTGATTCTAACGCACGAAAGCGATTTGGATGGACTGCTTTCCGGTTGCCTGCTGCAAAGGCTTGCCTTCAAACTATTTGGCACCGAAACCCCGCTGGAAGCCTACCATTACAATTTCTGGAAACAACGCGAGTTGCGGGAGCGTTCGGCCTGGGTGGCCGATTTCACGTTCGAACCGCGCCTGGATCGCGAGGATTGGGTGATCATTGATCACCATGTGACCGAAGGCACCCCCAAAAAGGCCCGGCTCATTCATGATACCAACCGGTCGGCGGGCTCCCTTTGTTATGCCCTGTGCCAGGAGCATGGCCTGCAATCACCCGCCCTGGACCGGCTGGTTCATTTGAATAACGTTGCCGATCTCTTTTTGGAGGAGGACCCCGATTTCGAACTCGCCGGGGATTACGCAAACCTCGTCAAAAACTACCAGTTTTGGAATTTGCACGCGCTCTTAGGGGGCCAGATTGAGAAGATGCTGGATCATCCGCTCCTTGAAGTGATGGCGGTCAAGCGCCGGGTGGAGAATCCGCTGGGCTTCGAATGGAGCAAGGGCAACGTCAAGGAAATCAGCCCGCAGGTGGGTTACGTGGACACCGTGGTGGGGAATAACAACCTGGTGGTGCATCAGCTGCTGGAGGAACGGGCCACCAAATTTCCCGTCCTGGTAACCCTGTTCCGGCGGGTGAATTCGGTCTTTGCCAGTTTCCGCAGCCGGAATGGCGAGGCCATCAAAGTGGCGGAAAAATTTCAAGGAGGGGGTCATCCCAACGCCGCCGGAGCGATGCTCCCCAAATCGGTTCGCAATGTTAATGAAGGCATTGAATACTTGCGCCAAACCTTGAACATCAAAAAGGAAACCCACCAATCACGGCTTAACAGCCTGGAAAGCCTGTTTGCCGTGCTCGAAGCCGAACAAAAACAACCCTGAACAACCCCTCAGCATGCCATGAATAGTTTTGTCTCCAGTCCGCCCGCCCGCGAACATCCCCGCACCCTTGGCTGGCTCACCACCACGGCCATGGCCATGGGGGGCAGTAATCAAAGCTTGTTTCTGATTGCTGCCTTGTTTATCGGGCAGGACCCGATTCCTGGCCAGGGCAGTGCCGCCGTTCCGTTGCTGATTGTCGGTTTGTTGCTAAGCTGGGCCGCTGCGCCGGGTTGGGTGGAATTGATTCTCATGTACCCCAAACGGGTCGGCGGGATTGCGGCCACCTGTGCGGAAGCCTTCAAACCCTACAGCCCCGTGCTCGCCAACTTAACCGGGGTGTGCTATTGGTGGGGATGGGTGCCCACCTGTGGCTTGACCGCCTTGCTTTCGGCCGCCGCCATTCATGACTGGCTTGGCTTAACGGTAAACGTCAAGTGGATTGCCCTGGGCATCGTCTGCCTCTTTACCTACGTGAATCTTGCGGGGGTTAAGTGGGCCGGGCGTTTTGCCCTGCCCTTCGGCATCACTTCGGCCACTCTGGCCTTCATTTCCTGCCTGGCCCCGGTGCTGGCAGGCAAAGTGGACTGGCACCAAGCCACTAATTTCCACCTCACCCTGCCTTTCCCTGGCTGGTTTGGCGCGCTGTCGAGTGCCATGGCTGGCCTGTATCTGGTGGGTTTTGCCGCGCCCGCTTTTGAAGCCGCCACTTGTCACGTGGGGGAAACGCTCAACCCGGAAAAAAACATCCCCCGGGCGGTGCTGGCCAGTGGGCTGATGGCCTCAGTCTATTTTGTTTTTCTGCCACTGGTCTGGCTGGGGGCGCTCGGACCGGAAGCTCTGGGCAAGGATTTGATCCAAGTGCTCGGCCCCACGTTTGCCCCGGTGTTTGGCAGTGCCGCCAAGGCGGCCGCCTTGGGGTTCATGACTTTTAACATGTTCCATGGCACTCTCCAACCGCTGGCTGGCGCGTCCCGTACCTTGTCCCAGTTGGCCGAGGACGGTTTATTACCCGAATTTCTGGCCTGGCGATCCAAAACCGACGCCCCTTGGGTGGCCACCCTGCTGACCGCTGGTTTTTCCATTTGGTTTATGTGGATTGGCGACCCGATCTGGCTCGTGGCCTCCGCCAATTTAACTTATTTGATCGGGATCGGCATGCCCAACGTGGCCGTCTGGCTCCTGCGGCGCAATGAACCAAATCACCCGCGACCCTACCGCGCGCCCCGGGGCACCATCTTGCTGGGGGTCGTCGCGGCGGCCATTTGGGGCATCTCGGCCATTTTTGGCTTCCAGCAATTTGGCCTGACCACCGTCCTCATCGGCCTGGCTTTTGCTTATTCTGGCGCGGCCCTTTATGCCTGGCGGAAATTTACCGACCGCCGGAAAATGGGCCTCCCCGGCATCGCCCGCACCCTGCATATCAAGCTCACCGGGGCAATGTTATTGGTATTGCTCTTGGACGGCGCCGGCTATTTGCTGGCCTTCAATTCCATTCCTTCCCATGACACGGCTTTGCTTACCTTGCTCGCCGATATCTTCGTGGCCGTGGCCTTGCTCACCATCACCGTGGGTCTGGTCTTGCCGGGGATGATTGCTCATTCCGCGGTCCAGGTGGCCAGTGCCGCCGACCGTCTGGCCAGCGGCACCCTCGCCGACTTTTCCCGCGCCATGCAGGCCTTGGGACACGGGGATCTTAAATCCGCCCATGCCCGGGTGGATTACCAGCCCGTCAGCATCAATTCCCGTGATGAACTGGGCGAAATGGCCGGCAGTTTTAACAAACTGCAGTTGGAAATTGCGCGCAGCGCGGAGGGCTTGGTGGGCGCGCGGGAAGGTTTGAGCGAGGCGCGCCAGGACTTGACCACGGCCAACCAAAAATTGGAGCAGCGCGTTAATGAGCTGGCCGCCCTGCTGGTGGAACGGGAGCTGGCCGAGGTGCAACTGCGCCAGGCCAAGGAAGCGGCCGAAGCCGCCGACCGTGCCAAAAGCGATTTTCTGGCGGTCATGAGCCATGAAATCCGCACGCCGATGAACGGGGTGCTCGGCTTTGCCAGCATGCTCGCGGAAACCCCCATGACGGCCGAACAACGGGAATATGTGAACACTATTTCCGCCAGTGGTGAATCGCTGCTGATCATCATCAATGACATTCTCGATTTCTCCCGCATTCAATCCGGCAAACTCTCCCTGGATCTGCAACCGATGGAACTGGAAAGCTGCCTCCACGACGCCATCGCCGTGTGCACCCCGGGCCCGGAAAAAACCCTCAAATTGAACTGCCTGATCGACCCGGATGTTCCCCGTTTCATACTGGGCGACGCTGCCCGGCTGAGGCAGATCATTGTCAATCTCGTGAGCAACGGCGTCAAGTTCACCTCGCGTGGCTCGGTTACCGTCCACGCCAGTCGCGATCCTGAGCCCGCCAAAAGCAGTGATGTGTTTCTGCTCCGCATCAGTGTGACTGACACTGGCATTGGAATTCCGGCGGATAAAATCCCCTCCCTCTTTAAAGCCTTCAGCCAGGTGGACACTTCCACCACCCGCAAATGGGGCGGTACTGGGTTGGGCCTCGCCATTTCCAAAAACATTGTCGAACTCATGGAAGGCCGGATCTGGATGGAAAGTCGCGTGGGTGAAGGTTCCACCGTCACCTTCACCCTGCCCGTCAAATCCGTGCAACCCCAGGCCAAATTGGTGGACAACTTGGTCCCCCAAATGACCGTGCAAACCCAGCCCATCATGGACGGTCAGAGCCTGCCCCTGCGAATCCTCCTGGTGGAGGATATCGAAGTAAACCGCGTGCTCACCTTGCGCATGCTGGGGGTGCTCGGCTGTAATGCCGATTCCGTGAGCAATGGCCGCGAATGTATAGACCTCCTGAAACACAAGCAATACGACCTGATCTTGATGGATCTGCACATGCCCGTAATGGACGGCTTCACGGCTGCCCGGGAAGTACGCCGGTTGGGCCGCTTCAACCCCACGAACACGCGCCCGTATATTTGTGCCCTCACCGCCAACGTGATGAACAGCGACCGCGAAGCCTGCACCGAGGCGGAGATGGATGATTTCCTCCCCAAACCCCTGCGCATGGACGCGCTGCGCAAAGTTCTCATCACCGTGCAAAACGGATTGAAAAACAGCAGTGCCAACAATTAATTAAAGCACCGGCCACCCCAAAGTCGTAAGCGAGGCAACCGGCAATTACGGCGCCTCCGGAGCGAAAAGCGTCAATTACTGGAGTGCAGCATAAGACCGGCGGATTTTGCCGTGTTTTACCCCAGAGGATGCTCCTCTGCTTGGCAGGATGGGACGCTCCAAAAGCGAACATGCCCGGAACGGTGGTGCGTTTCAGCCTCGACGGAGTGCCAGCAGGAAATCAGGGGTTCCCGGTTGGAAGTCAGCTGGGAGGTTCCGGCCAGCCTCGGCCGGAGGCCCGGGACGGGCGGGCTGCGGAAACAGGCAAGGTTCCCCTGCCCGGGGGCCGCCGGGCTCGGTGGTTTACTTTCGGCTGCCAGCGGGTTATATATGGCGGGTGTTCAACGACGCCGCGATTTGGAAACAATTTAATACGTCCCGCCGCCTGAGCCTGATTGCCGGGCCCTGCGCCATCGAAAACGAAAAACTCTGCCGCCAGGTCGCGGCGGCGATGCAGAAGACGTGTGCCCAACTGGGCATTTTTTACGTGTTCAAAGCCAGTTTCGACAAGGCCAACCGCACCTCTGGAAAATCCTTCCGGGGGCCGGGTCTGGCCGCCGGCCTGGAGGTGCTGGCCAAAATCCGGGCGGAATTTGCGGTCCCGGTGCTCACCGATGTCCACACCGAGGAACAGGCCCGGGCGGCGGCGGCCGTGGTGGACGTGCTCCAGATTCCCGCCTTTCTTTGCCGGCAGACAGACTTGATCGCCGCCGCCGTGGCGACTGGAAAGATTGTGAATCTCAAGAAGGGGCAGTTTCTCTCCCCCAAGGAAATGGGGCAGGTGGCGGAGAAGGCCCGGGCGGCCGGAGCCAAAAAAATTCTGCTCACCGAGCGCGGCACGACCTTTGGGTACAACAACTTGGTGGCGGACATGCGGTCAATTCCCATCATGAAGAGCTTCCAGTTTCCCGTGATTTTCGACGCCACCCATTCGGTACAGCTTCCCGGAGGTGGCGGCGACCAGTCCAGCGGGCAGCGGGAGTTTGCGCCCGTGCTGGCCCGCTCCGCCCTGGCAGCGGGGGCCGATGGCTTGTTTATTGAAACCCATCCCCATCCCGACCAGGCGTTGAGCGATGGTCCCAACATGATCCCGCTGGCAGAAATGCCGGCATTACTCCGGCGTTTGTTAAAAGTTTACGAGGCGGTGCAATGAAACCCACCAAAAAATTAAGTGCGGCGCTAATCAAACGGCTGGCGCGGGTAAAACTCTTTCTCTGTGATGTGGACGGCGTGCTGACGGACGGGTCCATTTACGTGGGCGGCAAGCGCGAGTTCAAGCGCTTTAATATCCGGGACGGGCTGGGCATGGTCCTGTGGCGGCGCGCGGGCGGAAAAATCGGCTGGGTTTCGGCGCGGCCCTCGGACGCGACCAAGTTGCGGGCCACGGAACTGAAAATAGATTTTTTGGTGCAGCAAACCGACAAAACGGGCAAGGCGGCGGCCATTGAGGTGCTGCTGGCCGAACAAAGATTGAATTGGCAGGACGTTTGCTTTGTCGGAGATGATATCATTGATTTGGGTCCGCTGCAGCGGGCCGGCCTGGCGGTGGCGGTGGCGGATGGGGTGCCCGAGGCGCGGGCGATGGCCCATTACACCACCCGGCAACCGGGCGGCCAGGGGGCGATTCGCGAAACGATCGAACTGATTTTACGCACACAGGGCAAATGGGAAACGTTTGTAAAGCAATATACGGCGTGAGCGGCGCACGGGCACTGGCGGCCGGACTGCCAGGCATGATCCTGGCCCTGGCGCTGCTGCCCGGGGGGGGAGCAACCTGGATGCGCGGGGCGGACATGCCGGTGAAAAACGCGAGTGATTTTTCCTCGGTGGAATATTATGATCCACCGAACCAGATGCAAATCAAGTCCCGCCTGGCGGGAGCCCAGGCAGTGCCCCAGGCCGACGGACGGGTGCTGATCCAGCAATTGAAACTGGAAATTTTTGAGACCAATGGCCGGCCGAAGTACGTGGTGGAGGCTCCCGAATGCCTTTATGACCAAATCAAAGGGACCGCCAATTCCGCCGGCCGGATGGAAGTACGCCAGGCCGATGGCCAGTTTCGGCTGACCGGGGTGGGTTTTGAATGGCGGCAGGAAGATGAGTTTCTCATCCTGACCAACCAAGTGGAAACGGATATTTTGACCGGCACCAATTTGACAATCATACCATGAACTACTTTTATCTGTTACTGGTCGCCGGGCTGGTAGCTGGGGGGCGCCTCGCGGCCGCGGCGACCAATGAGCCGCCGAAACTCAGCATTCACTCGGACCACGGGGGAACGTTTGACATGGCGCATTACCGGACGATTTACCACGGCCATGTGACCGTGGATGATCTGCGGATGCATCTGACCAGTGCCTGGCTGGCGGCGGATTTGCCGCACAATAATAATCCCGACCGGCAGGTGGTGGCGGCCACCAATGTGGTGATGACCTTCATCGATGACAAAGGCCTGACCAACCACGCCACCAGCGACCGGGCGGTTTATCATTATCACGAGGCTGGCGCGGTCACCAATGCGACCATCACGTTGAGCGGCCACGCAAAATTGTGGACGGATAAAATCAACCTGGCGGGCGAGCCGCTGGTTTGGGATCTGGTGAAACAAGAGTTGAGTTCCACCAACTGGACGACGACGTTCAGCCACGATTTTATTAATTTAAACAGCACCAACACGGCCACCAGCCGGACCAACCACGTGCCGCCCCACCCCTGATCATGGCCACTCCTCCCAACCCGCCCGCCGCCGCGCAACTCGCCACGGACCAATTGGTGCGGGAATACAGCGGCCGCCGCGTGGTTAATGGCGTTTCCGTGCGCGTGGGGGCGGGCGAAATCGTGGGTCTGCTGGGTCCCAATGGCGCCGGTAAAACGACCACCTTTAACATGATCGTGGGGGTGGTAAAACCCAATGCCGGCAAGGTCACCTACCTAGACCAGGAGATCACCGGGCTGGCGATGCACCAGCGGGCGCGGTTGGGGATTGGTTATCTGACCCAAGAACCCTCGGTGTTTCGCAAACTGACGGTGGAGGAGAACATTTTGGCAATTCTCGAAACCTGCCAGCTCACCCGGGCGGAGCGGGCGGTGCGTTTGAAGTACCTGCTGGAGGAACTCGACCTGACCCCGCTGGCCAAAAGCAAAGCGTACCAACTAAGCGGTGGGGAAAAACGCCGTCTGGAAATCACGCGGGCGCTGGTGACCAGCCCCAAAATGCTCTTGCTGGACGAGCCGTTTGCCGGCATTGATCCCATTGCCAAATACGAGGTGGGGAAAATTGTGCGCCGGTTGCGGGATCGCGGACTGGGGATTTTGATCACGGATCATGACGTTCGCGAAATGCTGAAAATCATCGACCGCGGGTATATTATTTACAAGGGCCAGGTGCTCGTGGCAGGCAGCGCGGAATTTCTGGCCAATGATGCCAAGGCCCGGGAAATCTATTTGGGCCCGGAGTTTAATTTGTAATTTATGGAAAGACAGGCTGTCACGGTTGAACAATTCTTCAAAGAACACACCGAGGCTTTGCAAATGCGGCGCCTGGGGGGCGGGGAACTCAATGGGAAACGCATCATCCGCGAACCCACCGTCAACCGGCCCGGACTGGCCCTGAGCGGTTTCACCCGGTACTTCGCGTACAAGCGGGTGCAAGTCATGGGCCATGCCGAGGTCTTTTACCTCCGTTCGCTCCGGCCGGAGGAACGCCAGGCGCGTTATGCTTATCTGTTTGCCTACAAAATTCCCTGCATCGTGTTCAGCCGGGGGCTGAAGCCGGACAAGGAATTCTTGGCGGCGGCGGAGCAGTCCGGCGTGCCGATTTTTCAAACCCCCTTGGTGACGATGAAATTCATCAATCTCGCCACCCTGGCGCTGGAGACCATGTTCGCCCCGCGTTCCACGGAATTGGGCAGCATGGTGGACATCCTCGGGGTGGGCGTGATTATTCGCGGGGAAAGTGGCATCGGCAAAAGTGAAGCCGTGCTGGCCCTGATCGAACGGGGTTACAGCCTGGTGGCGGATGACGTGGTGAAGGCCATGCTGGTGGACAACCGGGAAATCCTCTGCACCAGCTCGGAGTTGACCCGCAACCACATGGAGGTGCGCGGCATCGGGATTATCAATGTGGCGGCCATGTTCGGCATCAAGAGCATTCGCAAAGAGAAGACCTTGGATTTGGTGATCTCCCTCAAACTCTGGAATGAGGTGAAGGATGTGGACCGGTTGGGGATGGAACAGGAATTCGTCACCATTTTGGGGATGGACATCCCTCACATCACCATTCCGGTGCGCCCGGGCCGGGATTTGGCGCGGCTGATCGAGGTGGCGGCGTTCCAGACCAAATTGAACAAGTCGGGTTACAACGCGGCCCAGGAACTGAACAAACGACTGATTGCCGAAATGGTCCCCCAAACCCAGCCATAATGCGCAAAATAGTTTGCGGCATGGTGGTGGATTGAACTACTTTACGATTCGGAAATAAATGAGTGCGATGAAAAAAGATGGCCAGGGCTTGAGCAAAGAGCTGACGGTCTTGAACAAGCAGGGCATACACGCCCGGCCGGCGGCCCGCTTTGTCAAAATTGCCAACCAGTTCGTCGCGGATATTTTCGTGGAAAAAGACGGGGAAACTATTAACGGCAAAAGCATCATCGGCCTGATGATGCTGGCGGCCGGCCCCGGAAGTAAATTTACCGTTCATGCCACCGGCACGGACGCCGTGCAAGCCCTCACCGAAATCGAAGCCCTGGTCAAACGCAAGTTTGACGAGGATTAACGGACGGAAGAGCGGAATTACCTCATCCGATTCGGGCTGGGCATTTGTCACGCAAATGCCACCCAAACGCCATCCCTCCGCAACCCAAGTGGAGGACCATTTAGGCACCAGATGCTTTCCACCATGGATCCAATCAAGCTCATCGAACCGGGCGTACTGCCAGCCGGGCAACTTCGGGTGTTTTCCCTGCATGTTGATTTTGCCGCCGGTCTCCGGGCGCGCTGGGCCGCCAGTCTCATGGCGAAACTAGCCGGGTCCCAGTGGGTTTGTTCGAGCGAACAGTGGAAATTAGATTCCCTCCTCACGGCGCAGGCCGTCCGCCAGATGATTACCGTGGAAGCCAACCGGGCGGATATCCTGCTGGTGGCCGTGAGTTCCTTGAAACACCGTGAATTGGAATTAATCCACTGGCTGGATTCCCTGTCCGCCAGTGGGACCAACCCCCTGGCCCCGGGCTTGTTAATCGGTTTGTTTGGGGATGAAACCAACCGGGCGGAGGAGCTGGACTGGACCGTCAAACACTGCATGAACAGTGCCCGGCAAACCAACCGGGATTTTATCTGGCATTGGATGGAAGAACCGGCCGCAGGGGAACCCGAATGGCTGACGAGCCATCTGGAAAACTTTTTAGCCCGCAAATTATCCGCGCAGGACCAATATCATCCGGCGGAAACTACGTTAGAATTCGCCTGAGGTGCGGCGTCGGCGAGGCGAATGCCGGATTGTGTGGCTGCTGGGATCAGTTAACCTCCGGCGCATGAGCAACGTCGAAACCATCGCCACCGGCCAGTTTCTCACCTTGGTGAAGTCAGGGCGGTGGGAATATGTGGACCGGGTGCGGGCAAACCATGCCGCGATCATTGTGGCGGTGACGCCGGAACAGAAACTCTTACTCGTGGAACAATACCGGGTTCCGGTCCAGAGGCGCACGATTGAATTGCCCGCAGGGATTATCGGGGATGAACCGGGCGCGGCGGGAGAATCAGCGGTGGCCGCCGCCGGACGGGAACTTTGGGAGGAGACCGGCTATGCTGCGGGCCACTTGGAGGCGCTGACGACCGGGGCATCGTGCAGTGGCATCACTTCCGAACGGGTGACCCTGTTTCGGGCCACGGAATTGCGGCGCACGGGAACCGGTGGCGGCGTGGCCAATGAGGAGATCACCGTCCACGAAATTCCGCTGGCCGAAGTCCCCGACTGGCTGGTGGCCCAGGCCCGGGGCGGGCGGTTGATCGATCCCAAGATTTACGCCGGGCTTTATTTCATCCGGTGAACCACCGCAACCAGAGGCAATGCCCGGCGGGCGACCCGGCACGCGTGCCCCGCGTGAATTCCGGGTCGACAAAACGTGATTTTCCGCCGAAAATCACCGCCTTTAAATATTAAGCTTATGCCCTTACCGGCCACCAGACTCGGCAGTTTTTCGGAGTCCGTCATTCGCGGGATGACGCGGCTTGCCACCCGCCATGAGGCCATCAATCTGGCCCAGGGGTTTCCCGATTTTGATCCGCCCGAGGAATTGTTGCTGGCTCTGGAACGAGCCACCCGCGGACCGTTTCATCAATATGCCGTTACTTGGGGTGCCCCGCGGTTCCGGGCGGCCTTGGCCCGCAAAATCACGCGCTTCACCGGACTGCCGGTGGATCCCGACCAGCATTTGGTGGTCACCTGCGGCAGCACGGAGGCCATGATGGTGGCGATGATGACGGCGTGCAATCCCGGGGACCGGGTGATTGTCTTCTCGCCGTTTTACGAAAATTACGCGGCGGATGCGATTCTCTGCGGCGCCATCCCCATTTACGTGCCGTTGCGGGCACCGGATTTTGGTTTTGACCGGGCGGAACTGGCCCGGGCTTTTGCGCAAAAGCCCAAGGCCATCATCGTGTGCAACCCGTCCAATCCCACGGGCAAAGTGTTCACCCGCGCGGAGTTATTGGAAATTCTCGCCCTGGCCGAGGAGCACGATGTGTTCGTGATCACGGATGAACCGTATGAACATATTGTTTATGCCCCGCACGAACACGTTTATTGTGCCAGCCTGCCCGGGGCATTTGACCGGACCATCACCTGTAATTCGCTCTCGAAAACGTATTCCATCACCGGCTGGCGTCTGGGGTATGTCCATGCCGCACCGGCAATTATTGCCCAGGCCCGGAAGGTGCATGATTTTCTCACCGTTGGAGCTGCCGCTCCCTTGCAGGAGGCGGCCGTGGCCGGCCTGGAGCTGCCAGACAGTTATTATGCGGGGTTGCAAGAACTCTACACCCACAAGCGCACCGTGTTTCTCGATTGCCTGCGGCAGACGGGCTTGCGCTTCACGGAACCGCAAGGGGCGTATTACGTGATGGTGGATATTTCCCCACTGGGATTTGCCACGGATACGGCGGCGGCCGAATGGTTGGTGCGCGAAGTTGGTGTGGCGGGGGTGCCCGGCTCCAGTTTTTTTCGCGAACCAGAACACCGGTTTATCCGCTTTCATTTTGCCAAACAGGAACCAACCCTGCGGGCGGCAGGCGCCCGGTTGCTCAAACTGGCGGACCGGGAATGGCTGGCCAAACACCGGCCGGCTTCCGTATAACCAAATCGCCGGCCGAAGCCCGCCAGGCGGACCGCGGGGGCTCGCCTCCAGACTTGCGCGGAGCCCCCGATTTTCGGCATGCTTTCACCATGCGCATTGTCATCACCCTGGTTCTGGCCCTGTTTGTCACCGCCCAACTACAGGCGCGGGAAGACACCACCCTGACGGACGGCTGGCTGTTCCAATCCGGGGAAGTGCCCCATGGCGAGCAACCCAGCCTGGTGGCAACCAGTTGGCAAGCGATTTCCCTGCCCCATTGCTGGGGGGTGGAGGCCGCCATGGCCGGCAAGGAATATTATCGGGGTCCCGGCTGGTACCGCCGGGAGCTTAATGTGGGTGCGCCGGTGGCCGGGCAACATTACTTTCTCCGCTTCGAGGCCGCCAGCACGGTATCGCAAGTTTATCTGAACGGCGAGTTGCTGGGGGAGCATCGCGGGGGGTTCGGGGCGTTTTGTTATGAGATCACCAGCTCCTTGTCCCCCACTGGAACCAATCTGCTGGCAGTGCGGGTGAGCAATGCCCAGGAGCTGGACGTGGCCCCGTTGAGCGGCGATTTTTCGGTGTATGGCGGACTTTACCGCCCGGTGCATCTGCTGGTGACCGGCAACGCCCACCTGGCCTTGACGGATCATGGGTCGTTTGGGGTGGCCTGGCTGCAAACAGCGGTGTCGGCCGAGCAGGCGGTTCTGGATGTCACGGCGCAGATTTGCAATGCGGACAAACACCCCAACCCTCTCACCATCGTCGCCCGGGTGCTGGATGCCACGGGCCATCCGGTGGCGGAAAGCAGCGACAACCATTTCACGGCGGCCCGGAGTACCACGGCCCCGGAATTCCTCCGGGTAACCCTGCCGCAGCCCCATTTATGGAATGGCCGGCTGGACCCGTATCTCTACGAAGCGGTGGTGGAAGTGCGCAAAAACGGGGTCGTGGTGGATGCCGTGACCAACGCCCTGGGCCTGCGCTATTATGCGGTGGATCCGGAGAAAGGCTTTTTCCTCAATGGCAAACCCTATCACCTGCACGGGGTCGACAAGCACCAGGACCGCATGGGCAAGGGCTGGGCCATTTCCCCGGCCGATCTGGACGAGGACATGGGCATCGTCAAGGAACTGGGCGTGACCGTGATTCGTTGTGCGCATTACCAGCACCCGGATTATTGGTATACCCTGTGCGACCGCGCGGGCATTCTGGTCTGGGCGGAGATTCCCCAGGTGGACAAAATCCGAACCTCAGAGGCATTTGAAAACACCTCCCGCGGGCAATTGCTGGATCTGATTCGCCAGAACGTCAACCACCCCTCCATCTTCGTCTGGAGCCTTTTTAACGAAATTCGCGATGGCACCCCCGACCCGCACCGGCTGTTGCAAAATTTGAAGGCCGTGGCGCACGGCGAAGACCCCACGCGCCCGGTCATCGCGGCGACCTGCACGGAATTCTATCCCCAAATGAACCGCATTCCGGACCTGTTGGGCTGGAACATCTATCCGGGTTGGTATCCCGGCTGGGGCACAAAAGAGGATTTCATTCCCACCCTGGTCAAGGACCGCTACACCAGCCGTTCCGGAGGTTTTTGCGTGAGCGAATACGGCGCGGGCGCCAACCCCGCCCAGCATGAGGACAATCCGGTCCAGCCCCAAGCCGCCGGCCAATGGCATCCCGAAGAATGGCAGAACATTGTCCACGAACTGGCCTGGGCCCAATTAAAATCCCAACCCTATGTCTGGGGCACTTTCGCCTGGGTGATGTTCGACTTCGCCGTGCACAGCCGGCACGAGGGGGGCATTCCCGGACGCAACGACAAGGGCCTGGTGACCTATGATCGCCAGACCAAAAAGGACGCGTTTTATTTTTACAAAGCCAACTGGTCGACGGACCCCTTTGTTTATATTACCAGCCGCCGATTTACGGAACGGACCAACGCCCTAACCCATGTGAAAATCTATTCCAACGCCCCGGAAGTTGAGGCCCTGATCAACGGCGTGTCACTGGGCAAAAAAAGTGGGGCTACCAATGGCATGTATTTCTGGGACAACGTCCAGTTGAAACCCGGCGCCAATCAAGTGACCGCCCGGGCGAAAGCGGCAGGCACTGCCTTGCAGGATGCCTGTGTTTGGACCTTGAAGCCCTCCGCCCCACGATAAATTACCCGGAAATTTTACTTGGATTTTAACAATATTTATAATATCTACTCATTTGGTAGTTATTAGGTTTGCCCAGGGGATTTTAAGCGCCGGGCAGGCAAATGAATTCCATGCTATTTTCGCGCCAACGCACTGTGTTACCGGGCTTCAAACTGACGCTCGGGTTTACGATCTTTTACCTGTGCCTGATCGTCCTCATCCCCCTCTCCGCCATCTTTACCAAAACCAGCACGCTCACCTGGGCGCAATTCCATGAGGTGGCCACCTCGCCCGTGGCCATGGCTTCCTACCGGCTGACCTTTGGTGCTTCTTTTGGGGCCGCCCTGGTGAATGCTGTGTTTGGGTTGATCGTGGCCTGGGTGCTGGTGCGGTATAACTTCTTTGGCAAACGCCTGCTGGATGCCTTGGTGGATTTGCCCTTTGCCCTGCCCACGGCCGTGGCCGGCATCACCCTGGCGCGGTTATATGCGGAGAATGGCTGGATTGGCCATTTGCTGAGCCGCGCCGGGATCAAGGTGGCCAACACCCAAATGGGCATTTTTGTGGCGCTCACCTTCATTGGCCTGCCATTCATCGTGCGCACCATCCAGCCGGTTTTGGAGGATTTGGATGCAGAAGTGGAGGAGGCGGCGGCGAGCTTGGGCGCGAACCGCTGGCAAATCTTTTGGCGGGTGATTTTTCCGATGCTCACGCCGGCGCTGCTGACCGGCATTGCCATGGCCTTTGCCCGGGCCCTGGGCGAATATGGCTCGGTGATTTTTATCGCCGGTAATATCCCCTTGAAAACGGTGATCACCCCGGTGCTGATCATGGGGGAACTCGACATGTTTAGCTACGCAAAGGCCACCGCCCTGGCAGTGGTGTTGCTGGTGATTTCCTTTGTTTTGCTGTTAGTGATCAATCTTTTGCAATGGTGGAGCAGCCGCCATCATGAACATCTGTGAACGCCACTCCTTCCCAGCCCGCCCCTGCCCTGCCCCTCGCCGCGCCCCGCCGGGCGACGATGGAACCGCCATGGGTGCGCCGCTTGTTGATTGGCCTCACCGTCGTGTTTTTGGGATTGTTCCTGATCCTGCCGCTCCTGTCGGTATTCATTCAAGCGCTGGGCAAGGGTCTGGGATACTATTTCAGCGCCGTTACCGACCCCATGGCGCTGAGCGCCATCAAGCTGACCCTGATAACGACCGCCTTTGCCGTGCCGCTGAATTGCGTCTTTGGGGTGGCCGCGGCCTGGTCGATTGCCAAATTTAATTTCCCGGGCAAAACCCTGTTGATCACCCTGATCGACCTGCCCTTTTCCATTTCGCCGGTGGTGTCCGGTTTGATCTATGTGCTGGTATTTGGCGCGCAAGGCTGGCTGGGACAGTACGAAAACGCGGAGCACCCCTGGTTTCCGGGTTTCCAGAGCTGGCTGAATGACCATGACATCAAAATTATTTACGCCACGCCGGGGATTGTGCTGGCGACCATTTTCGTGACGTTTCCCTTTATTGCCCGTGAGTTAATTCCGCTGATGCAGGCCCAGGGCCGCACGGAGGAGGAGGCGGCCCGGGTGCTGGGGGCCAGTGGCTGGCAGACGTTCTGGCAGGTCACCATCCCGAACATCAAATGGGGTCTGCTGTATGGCATTATCCTGTGCAACGCCCGCGCCATGGGGGAATTTGGCGCGGTCTCGGTGGTCAGCGGGCACATTCAAGGGCAGACTAACACCGTCCCCTTGCATATTGAAGCGCTCTACGATGAATATAATTTCACCGCGGCTTTTGCCGTGGCCTCCCTGCTGGCCCTGCTGGCGCTGGTCACCCTGGTGCTAAAAACCTGGGCCGAACATAAAAAAAACGCGGCCCTGCAGGCGGCGGCCGAATAATTTTCGCATGAGTGTTGAAGTTAAAAATGTCACGAAAAAGTTCAGCCACTTTACCGCGCTGGACAATGTCAGCCTGAAGGTGGAGTCCGGCGAATTGGTGGCGCTGCTCGGCCCCTCCGGCTCCGGCAAGACCACCCTGCTCCGCATCATCGCCGGCTTGGAATTTCCCGATCCCGGCGCGCAGATTTTGTATTATGGCGAGGATGTGACCATGATCCCCGCCAGCCAGCGCAAAGCGGGCTTTGCGTTCCAGCATTACGCGCTGTTCCGGCACATGTCAGTGTTTGAAAACATCGCCTTCGGCCTGCGCGTACGGCCGCGCGCCACCCGGCCACCGGAGGCCGAGATTCGGGCGCGGGTGGACAAATTGCTCAAGCTCATCCAACTCGAACCCATGGCCGGACGCTTCCCCTCCCAGCTCTCCGGGGGCCAGCGCCAGCGGGTCGCCCTGGCCCGGGCGCTCGCCGTGGAACCCAAAGTGCTGCTGCTCGATGAGCCCTTTGGCGCGCTGGATGCCAAGGTCCGCAAGGAATTGCGCCGCTGGTTGCGCCAGTTGCACGATGAAATTCACATCACCACCCTGTTCGTCACCCACGATCAAGAGGAAGCGCTGGAGGTTTCGGATCGCGTGGCCATTCTGCGCGCGGGCCGGGTGGAACAAATCGGCACGCCGGAGGAAATTTACGACCATCCGGCCTCGCCGTTCGTTTACGATTTTTTGGGCAACGTCAACTTGTTCCATGGCCGCGCCTTGGAAGGTTCCGTGGCCATTGGCGCGACCGAATTTGTGGTGCGCAACCAAAAGGAAGCCACCGCCCCGGCCGTGGCCTTTGTCCGGCCGCACGATATTCGGGTCATGCGCCAGGCCAATGGCTCTGCGAGCCTGCCGGCCAAAGTGGTCCGCAGCAACGCCGCCGGTCCCGTGGCCAATCTCGACCTCGTCCGCCAGGACAGCGGTGAAGCCTTCACGGTGCAGTTGAGCAAGGAGGAATTCCAGCAATTACAGCCCAAGCCCGGTGAGGAGGTTTTCGTGCAATTGCGAAATGTGCGGGTATTCTCCGACGATTATTCGATCTGAACGGCGGAGCGATGGGGTGGCCGGGGGGAATCGAAAACGCCAGCCCATTGTCGTATATCGGCAAGAAAACCCTTGGCAAGCAAGGTTTGCCAGGGGTGGGTGAGTTTGACGCGGTTCATGATTTTGGCACGTTATGCCGTGGCTTGACGCGTTTGGTGCCGGCAAGTTGCCGGCAATTCGGGTTTTTACAAGTCGGGCATTGAGTGGTCGCGGGAGGTTGGTCCCGTAATAGTCGCGCTGCCCCCTGCCCGGCCTTGCCCGGGGGATTGTCTTTGGCGGGACTTTGGGCCAACATCGGCACATGGGAACTGGCGGGAACATCACTTGAAAATATCACTTAACTTGCATGGGCTTTCGATTTAGTCGGCGGATGAGCATTTTGCCGGGGTTAAAGCTGAATTTCAGCGGCAGCGGGGTCTCGCTGTCGGCCGGAGTGCCGGGCGCGCATGTCAATTTTGGTTCGCGGGGGACTTATGCCAGTGTGGGTCTGCCGGGGACGGGGCTTTCGTATCGGCAACGGGTGGGCGGCGGGCGAGGGGGGCGGTTGGGGGCGGCTGTCGTGGCGGGGAATCCGGAAAATGACGAGTATGTGCAGCGAATTGCCCGGGAGGGTGCGCTGCACGAGACGCTGTCGGCGGAGCAGGCGCGGCAGTTTTTGGCGGATCCACGGATCAAGTTGATTGACTCGGAAACGGAGCGGCGGCTAACGCCAGCCCGGCTGGAGGCGAAGATCCAGGCCAACGACCGGAAGGAGCAGCGGGAGCAGTTGCAACTGGAACTCGACCACAAGGCGGCGGAGTACGATCACTTGCTGAATTTCTGGCATCCGCTGCCGGAAATTGCCGGTTTGGAGCAGTGGACGGCGGCGCAGGCCAGGCAACCGTTTGTCACCAAGCTGCCGGTGCCGGTGGCGCCGGACCTGGTGAAGGCGCAGGCGGATTTGCTGGCGGAATTGACGGCCCGGCATGCGGCCTCGGGGTTGGGCCGGCTGTTGCCAGGGTTCGTGGCGCGTCACGCGGCGGAAAAGGACATGGCGACGGCCTGGCCGGAGCGGGCGGCGGGCATCCAGGCGGAGTACGAGCGCCAGATGGGAGAATATCAGCAGGCGCTGGCGGCCGAGGCAGCCGCCTGGGAGGCGGCGGAAACGAAGCGAACGGAATGGGTGGCCCGGTTGCTGGCCGGGGACGTGGAGGAAACCCACCACACCCTGGCTGAATTGTTGAGCGGGCTGCAGCTGCCTTTCAAGTTGCATTGTGATTTTTTCCTGCGCGACACGGAAACGGTGTTTTTGCAACTGGAGTTGCCGGTTTTGGAGGAGGTCATCCCGGAGACGCGAACGGAGCTTTCGGCGCGTGGCGCGGCCCGGGAAACCCGGCGAACGAAGGCAGAGCGGCAAGCGGATTTTACCCGGCTGGCGCTGGGGGAATGCCTGTTTTTGGCGGCAGAAATTTTCTCCTACCTGCCGCGGGCGGTCACAGTGCAGGTGTCGGCCTATGCCAAGCGACCACGGGAACGGGAAGCGGACCCCATTGACAGCTATCTGCTGGATGTGGCTTTCCAGCGCCAGGCGGTCATTGAGTTCGGCCATGGGGATGAGCACCTGCTGGGCTTTTTTGTACGGCTGGGTGCGCGGCTCAAGCAAAATGCCGATGGCGGGCTGGACCGCATCGAGCCACCATCGTGGCTCACCCATGAGGATTACCGGCATTTGGGGCAGCCGTCCCCCGCCTGATTCGGGGAGTTTGGTCTCAATAGCCGGCCAACGGCGAGCACACCCTGAGCTCTGGCTTTGACCGCAAGCGCGGCGGAAGCAGCGGAGACCTGACTTTACCGGGGATGATGACTTTTGAAGATGGGGTGGCCGACGGGATTCGAACCCGCAACAACAAGCTCCACAAGCTTGGACTCTACCATTGAGCTACGACCACCGACCGGCGGATACTATAGGAGTTTGCCGGGACCACGTCAAGTTTTCGACTCAGGATGTTTCACTTTTAATGGCTGGCCCGTTCGAGGGCGTCGAGCACCAATCCAGGCGTCAAGACCTCGGGCAGAACCAGCGGAGCGGCCCCGGTCGTCTTGGGGTAAACCAGCACCAACGGCACGCCGGCGCGGCCATGGCGGGACAGTTCGGTTGTGATGCTATCCGGAGCATGGGTGTAATCGGCCAGCAAGGTCACCGCGCCCAATTCCGTGAGCCGGGCGCGCACGGCGGGAATTTCCAGGCTGGTTTTTTTGTTCACCTGACAGGTGAGGCACCAGTCGGCGGTAAAATCTACCAACACCGGATGGCCGGCGGCCTGGGCGGCGGCGACCGCCTCAGGGGTCCACTTGCCCCAGTCAATGCCATCCGCCTCTTCTTTCAGGGAGGCCGCATTGCCCGGGCTGGGGACCGCTTCCCGCCAGTGCAACTGGCCTTCCAAAGCATTCGCATAACTGCCGATGACCAAAGCGGCCACGACGATCATCGCGAGGGTTTTATGCGTGCGCACGCGCTGGACGAATTCGCCATAAATCCACGCGGCAAAAGCCACGATGACCAGGAAGATCCCCAGCCACAGCACGCGGCTGCCATACGCCCCGGCCGCCAGATTATAAAGCCAGATCATGGTCAACAGCATGGGAAAGCCCATGGCGATTTTGAAACGTTCCATCCAGGCCCCGGGCTTGGGTAAATATTTGAGCCAGGCGGGTTTCCAGCTCAAGGCCACGTAGGGCGCCGCCAGCCCCAGTCCCACCATTAAAAAAATAAGCACAATGACGCCCGCGCTCTGGGCAAAGGCAAAGCCCAGGGCATAGCTCAAATACGGGGCCGTGCAGGGCGTGGCCAGCACCGTGGCCAGCACGCCATTGAAAAAGGCGCCGGAAAAACCGTGGCGCTGGGTCAGTTGGCTGGCCGAGTCCAGCGCCCGCCCGCCCACATTTACTTCAAACAAACCAAAGAGATTCAAGGCCACCAATAGCACCAACGTGGTGAGGCTCACGAGGAAAATGGGGTTCCCGAACTGGATCCCCCACCCCGCCTGCCGCCCCGCGGCCTTGATGCCGATGACCACACTGGCCAGCACCAAAAATGACACCAGCACGCCCAGCGCATAGACCAGACCCAGCCAGCGAACGCGCCGGGGCTCACTGCGAGACTCGCCCACGAAGCCCAGAATCTTGAGGGCAATCACCGGCAGCACACACGGCATGATGTTCAAAATCAAACCGCCGATGAAGGCGTAGAGCATCATGAGCCCCAGAGATTGGGACGGCAGCGCGGGGGCTGGGACGGTCGTGGCGGTCGCTGGAACCGTGGCCGCTGCGTCCGCCACCCCAAGCCGGAGCGCATAGCCCTCTTTTCCATTGAGCAGCAACACACCCGCGATGATCTGCGGCCAGTCGCCGGAATACTTTTTCACAACTTTGCGGAGGACAAAACCCGGCGGATTCCCCGGCAGCAACTCACTGGCCGGCTGGATTTCATAAGCATCGCTGGCTTGCGGGAATAAATCGACCGACTCCACTTTCATGGCATCGGTTTGGCGTCCAAGGTACTGCCCCGTGATGAGGAGCGACCGGCTGTCGCCTGTGGCGGCGGCTTCCCAATGGGCCTGGAGCGACCACTTGGCCGGATCGATTGGTCCGGGAACCTGCCGCTGCCATTCGGCGATCCGTGTGGCATCGGCGGAAACCGTGGTCGCGGCGCCAATATTCAGGGAGGCGGACACCGATCCTTTGCCAGGCAGGCATTGTTCCTTGCACTCCAGCCACGAAACCGAGGCGGACAAGGCCAGCGCCTGACCGGGTTTCAAATCCGGCGCGAGTTTGAGCGGCACCACGAGAACAACCTCATCCAGATAACCATACGTAGTCACCTCGGCGGGCGGCAATTTATGGGGCAATGGCCATTGGATCTCCCCGGCGGTGACGCCGGGCGGCAGGTTCCATTTGATTTCGGTGGGGATGCCCGATTCCCCCGGGTTTTGCCAGTAGGTATGCCACTCCGGGTCCATTTTCAAATCCAGCCCCGCGAGCACTGTGTCCCCGGGCCGGGCGGTTTCTGCCGCCAGCAACAGGCTCACCTGGGTATGGGCGGCCCGGGCGCTGGAAAAACCGAGGCCAAGGCAGGTCAATAAAACAAAAATAAAGCGACGCACAGGAATTAGATGCCACAACCGGCGCTTTATTTGAAATTATTTCGGCACCGGGTGGGCCGGCCGGATAAAAATAAATCGCCCGCACCCGCCGCGGGCTTGTCCCCATTGGCTGGTCCGTGAGCGCTTGGGGCGCGCGATTGAACCGGATATGGGCTTGCCTGACCGCCGGGTTTACTGGTATCAAACATCATTGGTTGAGCTTAGGAACTCAGCCGCCACCGACCGGATATTTAAAATGTACCGCATGAAAAAACTAAGCCTCCAGTGTGTCCTGCTGGGATTCTTTTGCCAAATGGCCGTCGCGGCCGACACCGGCAATCTCGATTGTTTCAAGTCGGCCGAGTTCTGGCAGGCACCGGAAACCGGCAATGGGCTGCATTACGCGCCGGACCGCGAGGTGACGGTGCTGCACCTGGCCCTGGTGGTGACGCCGGATTTTAAACAGCGCACCGTGGCGGGAACGGCCACCCTCAAGTTCAAGCCGAACATCACGCCCGCGCGGGAGTTAAAACTGGACGCCGTGGACCTCAAAGTGGAGTCGGTGACCGCCACCGAAAAAATTCAAGCCTGGCAGGTCACCAAGGACCATTTGGTCATCACCTTCGCCCAACCAATTCCCGCCGGTCATGAGGCGAGTTTGAGCGTGGTTTACCATGCCCAGCCGGAGTTGGGTTTGTATTTCCGCACGCCTGAGATGGGGTACAAGGCCGGCGACACGCATTGCTTTTCCCAAGGGGAGGAAATCGAGGCCCGTCACTGGTATCCGTGCTTTGACTCACCCAATGAAAAATTCACCTCCGAGGTCACCTGCCTGGTGCCGCCGGGCATGACGGCGGTGTCCAACGGCCGCCTGGTGTCCCAGATTACCGAGGCCAAAACGGGGCTCACGGCCTTTCACTGGTCGCAGGAGCAGCCGCACGCCAATTATTTAATCACGCTGACGGCGGGCTATTTTAAGGAGTTGGACGGCAAACACAAAGCCGTGCCGCTCGCCTTTCTGACTCCGCCGTCGGAATTCAAGGAAGCCGCCAACTCATTTGGGGTTACCGATGAAATCATGGGATTTTTGGAGCAGGAAATCGGCGTGCCGTTTCCCTGGGCCAAATATGACCAGATTTGCGTGAATGACTTTGTGGCCGGAGGCATGGAGAACACGAGCGCCACCACGTTGACGGATGCCACGTTGTTCACGGCGGCCACGGAAAACCTGCATGACAGCGAGAGTTTGGTGGCGCACGAAATGGCGCACCAGTGGTTTGGCGACCTGGTAACGTGCAAGGATTGGAGCCATGTCTGGCTCAATGAAGGGTTCGCCACGTATTATCAAGTCCTGTATAACGGCTGGAAAAACGGCCATGACGCGGAGCTTTATGACCTCTATGGCAATGCCCGCAATATTCTGTCGCAACCGAATGACAGCAATCCCATCGTGCGGCGGAATTACGGCATTCCCTTTGAAATGTTTAACTACCTGGCCTATCCCAAAGGCGGGTGGGTCTTGCACATGCTGCGCGCGCAACTCGGCCCCGACCTGTACCGCCAGTGCATTAAAACCTATCTGGACCGGCATCGGTACGGCAATGTGACCACGGAAGATTTGCGGGCGGTGATTGAGGAACTGTCGGGACGGTCGTACGACCAGTTTTTTGACCAGTGGGTCTACCACGCGCATTATCCCGAGCTGTCCGCCAGCTATTCCTGGGACGAGCCATCCCGGCTGGCCAAAATATCAGTGCGGCAGACCCAGACCGTGGGCGACAACGTGCGGCTGTTTGACGTTCCGTTAACCATCCGTTTCAAGGGGGATTTTGGCACCAATGACCAGGTCGTGGAGATCAAAGAGGCCGCCGGGGATTTTTATTTTCCGCTGCCTGCCCGCCCCGCGAGTGTGCGCCTGGACCCGGAGTACACGTTGCTCGCCAAGGTGGATTTCCGGGTGCCGGATGACATGCTGCGCCAGCAACTGGTGGATAAAACGGACATGATCGGACGCCTCCTGGCCGTGCAGGCCCTGGCCGACAATCATGACGCGGAGTCGGTGGCGAGCCTCAAGGCCACGCTCAATACCGATGCCTTTTACGGGGTCCGGTTGGAAGCCGCGCGCGCGTTGCGGACCATCCATACCGCTGCGGCGCTGGCGGCGCTGGAAGATTCTGGCAAACAAGCGGACGCGCGGGTGCGGCGGGCGGTGGTGATGGCCTTGGGGGGATTTTTCCAAGACTCAGCGGGGACGAGCTTGCTGAAGGTGCTCGCCAGCGAAAGAAACCCCGGTATTCAAAGCGAGGCGCTTCGCGGCCTGGCCCCCTACGGCCAACCCGAGATTCACGACCTGCTCATCAAATATTTAAATTCAGATTCGTATCGCCAGCAACTGGCCGCCGCCGCGATCACCGCGATGCGCGGGCAGGATGACCCGGCCTATATCGCCCCCCTCCAGGAGGCGTTGCAGCGGCGGCAGGCGGAACTGCCCACCCGGACGTTTGCCCAAGGACTTGGCACCCTCGCATATTTGGCCCGCAATGAAGCCAAGCGCGGCAGCGTGCGGGAATATTTGGTCGCCCAGGTGAATGACAAACGCGAAACCGTGCAACGGGAGGCGCTCGCCGCCCTGGGAACGTTGGGCGACACGAAAGCCGTGGCAGTGCTGGCCACGTTCGCCGAGGGCACACATGACGGTCCCTTGCACGACGCCGCGCAACAGGCGATCACCACCCTGCGGGCGGATCGCAAACCCGTGGACGATTACAAGGCCTTGCGTGGGGAGTTGCTGGAGTTGCAACAGGCGAATCGGAGCCTGCAAAAGGATTTTGAGGCCTTCCAGAAAAAGCAGGAAGCTCGCAACGCCAGCGGCCCCGGTCAATCACCAAAGACCAAGGTGTCGGCGGGAGTTCAAAAGGAGAAAAGCGCGCGCGTTCAAAAGGAGAAACTATTTAGAGGGTGAAATCCGCCAAGATTTCTGGCCAGGCGTTTT
>CAIZWI010000285.1 GCA_903936645.1 uncultured Verrucomicrobia subdivision 3 bacterium | reverse complement strand
GTTAAGCCGCCTAAACCAACAACACTCCGGTTGGTTTTTTTCAGACTTTTTTTGCTCGGCTGTGGCGGTCTTGCTGGAGGCCCGGCCGGGGGGTGCTTAAAAATTCTGCGCAGTCGGGGCCGGGGAATAGCCGGGGAATAGCCATGCAGCGTTGGCCTGGTCGTTTTGGGCAAGGACTTCGGCGGAAACTGCTGCCAGATCCTTAAAGGGCAGGTTCCGCGTTGCCCGCCTCGCCGGGCAGAAAAACCCATTGCGCAACCACGGGCCTTTCCATGCCAGTGATCCGGCTCAGACCACTTTGAGCGATTCAAATGGTTTGCCGAGGATGGGGGCGCTGGGGGTTTTCAGCCAGTCTTCGAGGACGCCGGCGTAGACACTGCGAAAATCCACATTGTAGCGGATATCGCCTTGAAATAAATCGGCGGGGGCCAGGCTGGGGTAACGGCCGAGCAAACCGGCTTTGACGGTATTGCCGATGACGAACATGGGGGCGGCCGCGCCGTGGTCGGTGCCGCCATTGGCATTTTCGGCGACACGCCGGCCAAATTCGCTGAAGGTCATGACCAGGACCCGCGACATGTTGCCCTGGGCCTTGAGGTCGGCCACGAAGGCTTTCATAGAGTCGCCGAGATCTTTGAGCAGGCGTTGCTGGGTGGCAAGCTGGTTGGTGTGGGTGTCGTAGCCGCCCTGGGAAACATAATAGACGCGGGTGGGCAGGCCGCCGCCGATCAATTTGGAGACGAGGCTGAGGGAATTACCGAGTTGTGACCCGGGATAGTCGGCCTGGTTTTTGACCCGGGCGGCGATGGCCCGGACCTCATCGGAACTGACCTGGGCATCCAGCGCGGTGCGGGTGATGAAGTCGACGGCACGACCGCCTTGCATGGGCATGCCGGCGGGCAGGGAGGCAATGCTGCCACCGGAATTTTCCTCGGGGGCATTACCGGACATTTCCAGTTCATTCAATTTCTTGTAGGACTCCTCGGTCATATCTGGCTGGCCCATTTTTGCGTGGTCACCGGAAACGAAGCGGTAGTTTTGGGGATTATTGAACACAATGCCCTTGGGTTGGCGCGCGAAAAAGGCCTCGGGCAACTGGTTGCCGATGGTCACGCCCACAGCGGGGTCGGCGCCGGCACAGGCGTTGTCGAAATAGCGGCCCAGCCAGCCGTATTTCTCCACGCGGTCGGATTCGCTGGCGGTCTGCCAGATTTCGGTGGAACGGAAGTGGGAGCGGTTGGGGTTGGGGTAGCCCACGCCCTGGATGACGGATAATTGTCCGGCATCGTAGAGGTCCTTGAAGCCGGCCAGCGCGGGGTTTAAACCGACGTCGCCGTTGAGCTTCAAGACCTGGTTGCCGGTCAGGCCGAGCTGCGGGCGCGCGCGGTGGTAGTGGTCGCTGGCATAGGGGACGACGGTGTTGATGCCGTCGTTGCCGCCGGCCATTTGCAGGACCACAAGAATGGTGGCGTCCTTGCCGGTGGCAATTTGGGTGGCGGAGTCGGCGGCACCGGCGTGCAGGGCGGAGAAGGTGTCGGCCAGGAACGCGGGAACCGTCCAGGAGAGCGCACTGCCGAGCATGGTGGTGCGCAGGAACTGGCGGCGGGTTTGGAGGGTGATTTCGTTTTTCATATTTGCCTTGGGGGTTTCAGGCGACTTGATATTCGGGAGTGCTCATGACCAGGCGGATGACGGTCAAAATATCGTCGTGCGTCAACTGGGGTTTGGAGTTGAGGAAATCGTTGAGAGTTTGTTCCTGGGACCCGGAGAGCGGGGCCTGCAAGAGCCGGCGTTCGAGGGCGGCGACGAGTTCATTTTTACTGGCGAGTTCAGCGGGGGTGAAGATTTTTTCCAAAACCACGCCGCCCATGTGCAGCCGCTGGGCGAGGCGGGCCACTTGCTGGCCCCCCTGCCCGCCCGCCTTGGCGGCAAAATCGGCGGCGGTGAGGTTGGGCACGGTGCCACGCACGAGGGACTGGGCGTCGTTGTAGCGCGTGAGCAAGGTGTTGGTGGTGATCCAGGTGATGCCGCCATCCCAGCCCTTGACGTTGGGAGGATTGAACAAATCCTGGCCCAACTGCCGGAGCATGCCCAGGCAAATGAGCGGCGGCGGCAGTTCGCATTCCAGCATCCGCACACTGCCGACAAGCCATTGAACGGGGCTTTTGACCTGGTTGCGAATGAGGTCGGGAGCGTAAAACTCCTCGCTGCGGAAGAGGACCGACAAGAACGGTTTGAAATTATTGCCATGGTCGCGGAACACGGCGGCGAGGGCGGTGTTCAGGTCCGGGTCGGGCATCTGGCCGGCGAAATAATTCCAGAGCTTGGCGGTGATGAAACGCGCGGCCTGCGGCTGGGCGACGATCTGGGCGATGACATCGTGACCATCCAGGTTGCCCCGGAGGCCGAGAAAGACCTTTTCCCCGTCGTCATGGAGCAGCGGACGGTACACATATTTTTGGCTGGCCCGGTCGAGGGACCAGCCGGTGAGGGCGCGGGCGGCCTCGGTGATGTCATGCTCGGTATAATGTCCCTCGCCGAGGGCGAACAGCTCCATGACTTCGCGGGCAAAGTTTTCGTTCGGGTGATACTTGCGGCTTTGGGCCTGGTCGAGCCACACGAGCATGGCGGGGTCCTGGCCGGCTTCCAGGAGCAGCAGCTCCCAGTTGCCGGTGGCCAGGCGGCGGAAGAGGTCGTTTTGCCGCCACATATAATAAGGATCGCGGACCTTTTCCATGCTGGTGGCGAAGTGACCGTGCCAGAACAAGGTCATTTTTTCCTGAAACGGCCGGGGTCCGTAGGCCATGCGATGGAGCCACCAGCCGCGCAATTCAAGCATGCTCTTTTGCAGAAACAGGTTTTGTTCCTTTTGCAATTGCCGGCGCTGCTCGGGGGTGGCGGCTTCCCGCAATTGCTGGTAACGCCGCACCCGGTCGGGGTCGGGGTGGGCCCAGTCGGGATTGGGGGTGGGATCGGGGATGTTCTCGTAATCGAGGAGCGAGGCGACGGCCGGCTCCGGCCCGAGGGCCACTAGTTGATTGATTTCTGCCGGGGTGCCACCGAAACCGGCCCGGTTCAACAGATGCGCGGCGGCGGAATAATCCCAGCGCGACGATGAAAGCGGCTTAAGCATACATCAGGAAGGACGCCGCCAGGCGGGGGCAGGTTTCAGATAACATGTTCGGTTCCAACCACCACCGGCGGAGTCCCCGGCCTCCCCGGGGTGGCATGGGTGGCGAATAAGAATGGCATTCCCATCACTTGCGACTTGTCATCGGGGGCGGTGCAGCCAACAATCCGGTCATGAGTCTGCTCAAGGTAGATCGGCTTTCCAAATCATTCGGCGCAAATCGCGCCGTGGATGGCGTTAGCCTGGAGGTGCGGCCCGGGGAAATCTACGGTCTGCTGGGCCCCAACGGCGCGGGCAAAACGACTTCCATTTCCATGATCTCCGGCCTGCTGCAACCGGACGCGGGCGAGGTGCTGGTGGCGGGCCATTCCTTCGCGGCGGATCCGCAAAAAGCCAAGCGCATCATGGGTGTGGTGCCGCAAGAGTTGGCGATTTACGAGGAATTGAGCGGCCGGGAGAATTTGGAATTCTGGGGGCGCATTGCGGGGCTGAGCCGGAACGACGCCCGGGAGCGCACCCAGGAGCTGCTCGCCGCGCTGACCCTGACCGACCGGGGCAATGACCCGGTGAAAACGTATTCCGGCGGGATGAAACGGCGCATCAACCTGGGGTGCGCCCTGCTCCACCGCCCGCAATTGATCCTGCTCGATGAACCGACCGTGGGGATTGATCCGCAAGCCCGGCAAAATATTCTGGAATTCATCGGGCAACTGCGGGCGACCGGGACGGGGATTCTTTACACGACGCATTATCTGGAGGAGGCGGAGAATTTGTGCCAGCGCATTGGCATTATTGATCATGGACGACTGCTGGCGGAGGGCACGCTGCCGGAATTGCGAGAGCGATTGGGTGGCGACCGGGTATTTGTGATGGAGGCCAACTTTGAGAATACGGCGCCGGATTCGTGGCCAGGTTTTCGCGAGCGATTCCGCATCATTCAAAAATCGGACCGGCAACTGGTGGTCGCCGCCATCGGCACACGGGACCCTTCGGACTGCTTGCGGGAGTTGCTGAGCCTGCCGGTGCGGGTGGAGAATGTCACGCTCAAGCGACCGAGCCTGAATGACGTGTTTCTGCAACTCACGGGCCGGGAACTCCGGGAATAAAATGATCGGAATTCTCCTAGCCAAAGACCTGCGCCGGGCGCGGCGAAATCCGCTGCCCTGGATGATTAATCTCCTGGTGCCGCTGGTGATGACGGCGCTGATCGGCCTGGTTTTTGGCGGCCATGCGGACAGCGGCTCGCTGGGGCGGATTCATTTTGCGGTGGTGGATGAGGACCAGTCTTTCTTGAGCAAATTTCTGCGCGGCATGGGCGGGCAGGAACAGGGCGGCAAATATCTGGACCCGGTTTTGCTGAGCCGGGCGGAGGCGCTCCGGGAAATCAATGCGAACCACCTCAGCGCGGTCATGATTATTCCGACCAATTTTACGAGTCATTATCTGAAGGCCAGCGCGCCGGTGAACCTGGAATTGATCAAAAACCCGGCGGAGTCGATTCATCCGGCGGTGCTGGAGGAGTTGCTCGGGGCACTGGTCACGGGCCTGAACGGCATATCGCGGAATTTCAATACGGAATTTCCCCTGTGGCAGGCGGCGCTGACGAATGAGGTGGATTACGACCAGCTCGCCACGCTGGTCAAGCACACCGGGGAAAAATTGAAGGCGGCCAAAACGTATTTAAATCCACCGCTGGTGGTCTATGAAACCGAAGCGGCCGCCACGAACCAGGTGGCGGCGGGTAGCACGGGCACGGGCACCAACTCCATGTCGGGCATTTTTGGCTACCTGCTGGTGGGGCTGGCGGCGATGTTCCTGCTGTTTATCGCCGGGAATGCGATGGCGGATTTGCACCGGGAATTGAGTCTGCGAACTTTTCCCCGCTACCAAACCTTGCAAACGGCCACGCTCCCATTTTTGCTGGCCAAAATCATTTATGTGGTGGTGGTGGTGCTCGTGTGTGCGGCCATCATGCTCGGCGGGGGCGGCCTGGTGTTTCAAATTCACTGGGAACATC
>CAIZWI010000284.1 GCA_903936645.1 uncultured Verrucomicrobia subdivision 3 bacterium | reverse complement strand
GTGGCAAATCCAGTAAATGCAGGAATCAAAGAGACCCTTAAAGACCCCGCTGCTGGAAAAATTGAATTTTGGTGGCTAAACAATGGAATAACAATCGTTGCTGAAAAATGATCTATTACTGGGAATAAAATCACTGTTACAAAGCCGGAAATTGTAAATGGTTTGCAAACCTCATATTCCATTTTTGAAGTTTTCAAATCGAATCCGAATCATAAAGATGACAGGTTTATTTTGTTGAAAATTATTTCCACGCAAGATGAATCTCAGAGAAATGCCATTACCAAAGCGACTAATTCCCAAACTCCGGTCCCCCCTGTTTCTTTAAGGGCTACAGACAGAATCCATTTTGACATACAAGATGCCCTTGCCAGATATGGCCTTTTTTATGACCGCAGAAAAGGGGAATGCAAACATAACAGGAAGCCCCGATCCAAAACAATCAGCATTCAAGGATTGGCGCAGTCGGTGATAGCAATACTATTAATGAAACCTTCCGAGGCCAGGGCTAGGCCAAAACAGTATCTGGAAAGCAACTATGACAAGGTGTTCATTAATGGAATCAACTGCAAATTTTATGCAGCTTGTGTTTTATTAGACAAGCAGGCTTCTGAATATATGGCCAGAACTGATGTTCCGAGAGAGGTTAGGACGCGGATCAGGTATTATTTAAGCATGGTGGTTGCGTGCGAATTGCTTAAAACTTCTAGGCCAACGGTCGCTCAAATAACCGAAGCGGCCGATTTGTTTAAAAATAAAATTGATGACAAAATTTTATCAGAATGGTACGAGTTGGTGAAATTCGAATATCAGCAGCTTGGGGGAAACGATAATGTTTCCAAAGGTCCGCAATTAACTGCGAATATTATAGAAATTTTAAAAATTAAATTTCCGACAAGTACCCAAACTACACCGACCTAAGGAGGACGCTTCTCACCCATTTTGAAATGTCCATGCCAGCGGTCTTTGCAACTTTGCAAATAGCCTCATGTTCATCCGGCGAAATCCTTGCTCGTATGATAATGTCTTTCGCTTCGCCTTTGGGGAGCTTTGGCCGACCCATTTTTAAAGTTTTTTTCATTTTGCGCCACAACAAGTATGAACTTAATATATTTTCTGTGGCACAATTTGTCCAGAATTAAGTTATGGCAAACGTTTTCAACATTGAAAAGCAGACGGCGGTAATCAGCAGCCTTGCGGAAGGCACGAGTATCCGCAGCGTGTAGCGGGTTTCCGGGATCCACCGAGATACCATTTGATCTTAAGCTACCTTGCATTTTATAAAACACGGCTTCTTTATGGTAGTATATCGCACAGTTTAAATCAAATTTCGCCAGAATGAGCTGCCAAAGCAGTGGAAAATTAGTTTGATACTCATGGCCCAGTGCCCCCAATGGGCATTTCGCGCGCGCCAGCGCGAGCATGAATGTTGGGCCCATAAGCATTTTAATGGGAGCTAGCGAAGGGCACGAACATTTCTTCGGGTGTGCCGCCGGAAGATCAGGCGCCTTCAATTCGCTCAGCGTCAGCGCCTGACCGGTGGTGCGCTTATACAAACTCTTGCAACTGAGCATCAGGGGAGTGCGGTGTTGCACCAACAACCGCCGGCGGCGCAACCAGTCACGCACCGGCCGCCAATGGACATCATCGATGTACCCCGTGAGCAGAATCTTCAGCCGCCGCAGCTCCGCGCGAAAGAAAGCGTCGTTGGTATCAACTTCGTGCTTGCTGCCATGGTCCTTGTCCACGGCGGCCGGATTGGCCGGCACCATCCGCTCAAAATCGGCCATCGCCCTCGTTATGGGCAATGACCAGGGAAAACGCTTCGCAAGGCACAAGTCCTTTGACGGTTTGCAGGGTGGTGATGCCCGCCCTTTGCGCGTTGGCGACTACCTGCCATTCGCCGCTCACCGGCAACTGAACGGGCTGCTGGGAACCATTAAAAATGACCAGAATGTTTTTCCACTCATCGTGGTTGGCGTGGTTTTTGATGACATACGCCACCAGGTTTTTCGGCGCCTGGGTGGCAAACTCCACGGCCTGGTCCACCGCCGCCGCGTCCGTCATGCGGAAGGCCGGGTGGGTCTTGCGCAACAAAATCAGTCCTTGGTAATAATTAAAGACATCCCGCTGGCTGCTCTTTAATGACCAATTGATCGGATTTACGCGCGGATCATTGTTGTTGTAGCTGTTACTGACGAGTTGTTTGGTGCGCAAAAATTCATCGCCAGCGTGCAGGAACGGCACCCCCTGGGACGTAAGCACCATGCCGGCGGCGAGTTTTTCCATTTGAATGCGCACCGCTTCGGGCTGGTCCGTCGCGGAGGATTGGATTTTATCCCAGAGACACAGATCATCGTGGACGGAGTCGTAATTAATCGTCTCGTTGGGCGAGGCCACCGGAATGCTGTCGCCACCCCGCCCGGTGCTCTGGCCTTTGATAGTGAGCCAGAGGCGGCTCATCCCGCCATAGGGCACGCCGCCGCCCTGCACAAAACCCCGGGCGGAAGCGTTGCCGGCGTCGCCTTTGATGTTGTCGCGGATCCCGTCATTAAAGGCGGCAATGCCCGTGCCCTGGACATTCACCTGGGTCATCATCTGCTCACGAGGCAGCACCCGCTCCATGTCCCAACCCTCGCCATAAATAATCACACTCGGATTGATCTGTTGGGCGGAACGATATACTTCCAACATCGTTTCGCGGTCGAGGATGCCCATGAGATCGAAACGAAAACCATCCACATGGTACTCCATCAGCCAATATTTGATGGTATCCACGATGAACTTGCGCGCCATCGGCCGCTCTGAGGCCAATTCATTGCCGCAGCCGGTGGCATTCGCGTACCGACCAGTGGCGTCCGTGCGATAATAGTAACCCGGGTAAAGTTTATCGAAGATCGAAAAGGGCCCGTCACCAGTTTGGGCGGTATGATTAAAGACCACATCCAGAACCACTCCGATATGATGCTGATGCAAGGTCTGGACCATGGTTTTAAATTCCCCTTGCCGCGCCGTGCCCTCCGGGTTGCTCGCATAGGAACCTTCCAGGGAGGCGAACAAAACTGGGTCATAGCCCCAGTCGTACCAGGTATATTGACCCGCCTGCTCACGCTCATCGCCGCCCGCGTAATCATTCACCGGCAGCAGATGCACATGCGTGATGCCCAGCTCAACCAGGTGATCCAGTCCGGTGGCTTCGCCTTGCGGGGTGCGCGTGCCGGGCTCGGCCAACCCGAGAAATTGGCCCCGGTGGGAAATACCCGACTCCGGATGAACGGAAAAATCGCGCACCTGGACCTCATATAAAATGGCGTCAGTATTGTGCCGCAACATCACAAACTGGTCGTCCTCCCAACCGGCGGGATTGGTTTGGGCCGGGTCGTAAATCAACGTGCGGCCGGAATTGGCCGAAGTCCCATGGGCATAGGGATCGTTCACCTGCCAAACCTTTGCTGGCTCCACCCCTCCCGCTGGTTGGGTGACTTGATAGCGATAATAGTGGCCAGCCTGATTTCCCGGGAGCGTCACCGACCAAATACCTTTGCCATCGTTGGTCATTGCCCTAAAAACAACTTTTTGGCTATACGCATCCGGAAACAGAGCCAGCTCCACCTTGCGGGCGGTGGGTGCCCACACTTTCAGGGTGGTGGCCTCCGGATGGTAAACGGCCCCGAGATCATCTTTTGCATAACGATAGTTGTCGTCGCTGGGGATGGGGGACTGACTACCACCAACGGCATGCGAAACTAATCCGACAGTTAGCAGGAAAACCAGCCATGCCAGCGAAACGCCACACGAACCGTGCCCCGGTCGGGCGGGCCAAAGCTTCATGGCAAAAGCATGAACTGGCCCCACCTGCTTGTCCAGTCACCGTCGGGCATCCCGTGCTCAAAATAAACCGGACTGCCCCTCGTCTCGCCCGGCCAAAAACAGGCATTTCATCAATTTTGGTTAATCAGCCCGGAATTCTGACCGCCAGCCCCGGAGAGATGCCCCTATCTTTGACATGCGGCGCTCGCGTCCGGGCTTGCGCCAAAAACGCCCCATGAACCACACTAGTGATCGTGAACTCCATCCGAATTACCGTCAACGGCCGTCCAGCAGCCCTGGCGGATGGTCAAAACTGGGAACCAAAACCGCCGGCTAAGGCCACCCTTTTACCGGTTTGGCATACGTCCTGTTTTGCGGTGCTCATCATTAACCTGCCCGTGGCCGCGGGCTTTACCCAGGCCACCGTCGGTCTGCCCGCCCAATGGCATAATGGCCAGTCACGCGCCTGGCCAAAACCGCACCCCAGTTTGAGTGATCAAGCCCAGGCGGGCTGAGGGCCATCCGGTCACGATCTAAGATCACTTGTCCGTTGCCGGAGGGGTGGCCGTCGCCGCGTTGGTCTCCGTAACCAGCAGGTCCGCGCGATGCTTCAGGATCGGGTCGATCGTATAAGTGGGCAGCAGGTAGGTCCACTTTTGGTACGCTTGTTCACGGGCCAGTTTTTCGGTGAGGGTCTTGTTGCGGGCTTGGGACGCCACGGCCGCACTGTTGGTGCCGGTCAAAGCCGGTGCCAAAGTGGCAGTAATCGTGAAGGTCACCGGATAATCCTCATTCTTCTTCTGGCCAATTTGCGCGGTATAGGTGAAGCCATCCAGCGTCCCAATCGTCAGCCGCGTGACATTGGTCATGCCCGCGGCCACCGGGGTGGTCTCGGGCGGCAGGACATCGCTAAAGGAAGGCGAGCTCAGCGGGCTGGTCACCCCGGAGATTTTCGTGCTGTCGATTTTTTCCTTCGCACCGGCAGCGGCCAGTTGCCAGTCGTTCGTTTCCGAGGCGCGCGTAAGTTTCCAGGAATTCGTGGCTTCCGGGAAATCCACCGCAATGGCGGCCGGCTTTTCCACGGTCAGAAAATCCTTGTTCAACCATTGCTCCGGCTTCGGTTCGGCGCTTTCAAACGGATCCGAAACCACAGCGAGCGTGGTGGTCACCCCGCCCACTTGAACATAACGGCCATCGGGCCAGCCCTCATCCCCCATGCCCATGCTTTGGGCCTGCGGGTCGGTGGGCTTTTTCATGTGCTTCTTGCCGAGCAGCAGGGAGTCGAGGACTTTCCCGCTGGCATCCGCAAATGTCACCGCCGTGCCCGTGTTCGTGGCCGGTCCGGGCGGGAGCAGGGCAAAGCGACCCAGTTGCGAGGGGCCCACCTCCTGGCTTTGCGCAATCTTCAGGTCGGATAATTTGATAAGCCATTCGCTGATCTGCCCAAAATTGGCGGGGTAATTGCCCCGTTCGTGCACCCGCCACAAGTTTTCCGTCCGGGCCAGATGCAGTTCGCTGGACCCGTTCTTAATGGTAATGGCCGCAATGTCATTAATGGGCAGGCCCGGCAGGAGTTTGCCGCCGAGATTGCCGGCCGAATTTTCCCAGGAACGGTTGTTGCGCTGATAAACCAGCAGGCCACCACCGCCGACAACCAGGACCAGGATCAACAGGATGAGGAATTGCTTGCGATTCATTTGGCTGAAGTCTGTTTCCGTTTAACGAGGGCCATCAATACCCCGGCGAGCGTGACCGCCAGCGGCATGGCGAGAATGTTGAGCCATTCAAGGCGCGTCTGCAGCGAGACCACTTCCTTGCGCAAATCTTTCTGCGCCTGTTTGAGCGCGCGGCCAACCTCCCCCTGCTTCTTGCGGAAGTTGTCGAGCTCGGCCCGTTGCTCCGCCGAGAGCACGAAGCTCTGGTCCTTGTCCTTTTTCTGCTGCTCCAGCTCGCTCAACCGCTGCTGCGTTTCATTCAGGCTGTTTTGCAATTCAGTGATCTTCGCCTGGCCGGTGGCCTCCGCCGCCGCCTCCATGGCTTTGATGCGCGTGAACGGCCGGTGCGTCGTCGCGCGGCTGCGAATTTCAATCAAGCTGCTGTCGCCGGACATTTGTTCCACCACGTTTTGCACCAGGCTCAGGTTGCCGTTCAACGGGCTGGCCATGTTGCCGAACGGCGTTTGCATCTTGCGAATGGCAAAATCATCCGCCGCAAAATCCGAGTCGCCAAACAACAACACAGACGTTTCGGTCGCGGACTCTTTCAAGCTGGTGCTGTTGGTTTCCCCGGGTTTGCCCGCCGGGAAGGCGGTTTTGAATTTACCGGTCAGGCGCACCGCCAGCGCATAACTCACGCCCGTGGGCTTGAAGTCTTGCAGCAAACTTTCGCCGCCCATGCTCGCCATCATGCCATCCACCAGTTCCGCCGAAGTCGAGCTGTGCAGCAAAACCGTTTCCTTGAGCCCGGCCGCCGGACTCCCGGTGAAGGCCCCGGCCAGCGGCAGCCACACACTGTCCACCGGGCTGGTGGCAATGTCATCCCGATTGATCGCATCCGCCGTCAGCCCCAGAAAAGCCGGTGCCTCCGTCGGCTGGCCGTTGCGTCCGCTCAATTGTAATTTGTAAGTAAGATCCGCCACCACCTTGCCCGTGTCAAAATCCAGGCCCCACGCCTTGAGCAAAAGCGGCAGGGAGGAGGCGCTGCCGCCCGGCGGCTGCCCGCCCATCATGGGATTTTGCTGGGATTGCTGCTGGCGCTGGTCCAGCAGCGAGGTCGGATCCAGGAAGGCAATCAGTTTGCCACCCCGCAGCACGAACTGGTCCAGCGCATACTGCGTGGCCGCGCTGACTTCCTTGGGATGAATAACCAGCAACACCTTGATGTCATCCTCAATTTTTTCCGCCGTCGGCTCGACCTTCTTCAGGTTGAAATCCTGCTTCAATTGATCGATCAACGTCCAGGCGGGGGGACCCGACTGGCCGGATTCCATCATCATCGGATTCGCCGGGGTGCCGAAAACCGGCAGCCCGCTCATCACGCCCACCGTGGCTTTATCCGGGGAAAACACCCGGGAAATCGCGCGGGTCAGATCGTATTCCAACTGCCGCTCGCGGCTGGGATCCAGAAACGGAATGGCCACCCGCTCATCCGCCAGATTCACCGCCACCCCCAGGTAAAACTGTTCGTTGCCCTGCAACACCTGCGGCTCCAACCCATCCAGCCGGGCCGAATCCTCCGAGTCCGAGTCCGGCTGGGGATCAAACTTTTGCACGATCAGGTTTTTGCCCGCGATCTGCTGGTATTCGTGCAGCAGATCCCCCACTTTCTTCGCATACGCCTTCAGGTAGACCGTTTCCGGCGTGGCCACATCGCTCTGCGTGCAGTAGAAATGGATGGTCACCGGCGTGTCCAGCTTCTTGAGCACCGCCCGCGTGCCCGCCGAGACGGTATACGCTTTCTCCTGCGTCAGGTCTTCGCGCACCGGCGCAACGCTCGTGATGACATTAATGGCAATGACAATGGCCAGCATCACCAGGATGCCTGCCGTGGAATAAAGCAATGTTTCGAGGGACTTCTTTTGCATCTTAAGCTCCTAAATCAGGTGGTCCGGTGCGTCCGCAAAATCACACTGGTCGTGAAGAGCGAAAATCCAATCACCGAGAGGAAGAAAATAATATCACGCGAATCCAGCACCCCCTTTTGAAAGCCTTCAAAATGGGTGATGACACTAAAGGACGTAATCACATCCACCAGCCACTGCCCGTGACTGGTCAAATTCTGCAGCAGATTGATCACCGGCGGGAAACCCGCCAGAATCAAAAACAGGCAGGCCACCACGGAGATGATAAAACTCACCACCTGGCTGCGGGTGATCGCCGAGGTGATGCAACTCACCGCCAGATAAGCGCCCGCCATCAGCCAACTGCCGAGGTAAGCCGCAAAGATCACCCCATTATCGGGGCTGCCCAGATAGTTTACCGTGAACACCACGGGAAACGTCAGCACCAGCGCCAGGCCCAGAAACAGCCAGGACGCGACAAACTTGCCCACAATCGCCTCCCACGGCGCGATCGGCATGGTCAACAACAGTTCCAACGTCCCCACCCGACGTTCATCCGCCCACAAGCGCATGCCCACCGCCGGCACCAGGAACAGGTAGAACCACGGATGCCAGAGGAAAAACGAACTGGCCAGCGACGCCTCCCCGCGTTCGAAAAAGCCCCCCACCATGAACGTGAAAAAGCCGTTTAACAACAGAAAGATAACGATGAAAACGTACGCCACCGGCGAGGCAAAGTAAGCCTGCAACTCGCGTTTCGTGATCGTTTTGATATTGCCCCAGCTATTCATAGTTTTGCCTCCTTGCCGGCCGTGTCCGGCAGGGTAATGCTCCGGAAGACCTCATCCAGCCGGCCTTCCTCCGTGCGCAGGTCCTCGACCTGCCAGCCATTCGTGGCTTCAATCACTTCGCGCGTCAAATCCCCGTCACCCGCCACCCGCGGGAATACCGTCACCGTCACCCGGTCGCCCTCCGCGGCCGTGGTCACTTTGCGCGCTCCCCGCAACCGGTTCAATTTTTCCGCCACTGCCGCCGCCGCGATCCCCTGGATGCGCAGCGTCACCGCGCCCGCCCATTCCGACTTCGCGCGCAATTCCTTCGGCGTGCCGTTCGCCACGATCCGGCCGCGATCAATAATAATCGCCCGGCTGCATACCGCGTCCACTTCCTCCAGAATGTGAGTGGAAAAAATAATCGCCTTGGTCTCCCCCATGCGGCGAATGAGCTGCCGGATTTCGTGCTTTTGATTCGGATCCAGCCCGTCCGTCGGCTCGTCCAAAATCAAAACCTCCGGGTCATGAATAATCGACTGGGCAAAACAGGTGCGGTGCCGGTAGCCCTTGGACAGCGTCTCCACGTTTTGGTGCAACACCCCTTGCAGGAAGCACAACTCCACCGCGCGCTGAATGGCCGCCCGTTTGGCGTCGCCGTGCAAACCGCGAATCGCGGCCGCAAAATCCAGGAAGCCGTGCACCGTCATGTCCGTGTACGCCGGGGCGTTTTCGGGCAGATAGCCGATCAGCTTTTTGGCGGGGATGGGGTTTTCCAGCATGTCGTGACCGCCAATCGTCACGGTGCCGCTGGTGGGCGGGATGAAGCCAGTGATCATCCGCATCGAGGTGGATTTGCCGGCCCCGTTGGGTCCGAGAAAACCCAGCACCTCACCACGCTCAACGGTAAACGAAATGCCGTCCACCGCCCGCTTGGTCCCGAATGTTTTCGTCAGGTTCGCTACTTTAATCATGTCAGCAACGGTCAATCAACCACGGCAGTCACTCACTCCGTGGTGTGAAATTTGACAATATCTAAAAAAAATGTTCAAAAATTTCAACCCCCTTTTTATGGCCATGGAGCCGGGTGCCCGCCCCCGGGACCGAGCCCGGACGCATGACCAAACCCCATGGACCACCAAAGGGACAAGCGCACACCATCCCGCAATTTGTGAGATATTACCAGCGAATAATTTTCCCTCCGCGCCCCGCGGGTGTGAGACAAATTTCTTCCTTCGCCCGAGCCTTGCCCCGGAGGGGCGCCGGTTTAATGGGGGGCCAGCCAGCCGGGCAAAGTTCCGGTGGCATGGCCGGCTGGCTTGGGTTGCGGCCTGGCAACGCGGGGGCAGCAGCCCCCAAAACG
>CAIZWI010000283.1 GCA_903936645.1 uncultured Verrucomicrobia subdivision 3 bacterium | reverse complement strand
TTTTGGCGGTGGGGGCGGCGGCGGTTATTATGGCCCGGGTGGTGCCGGTGGGGATTTTGGCGGCGGGGGCGGCTCGGGTCTCAATTATTTCAACGGTTACGGCGGAGGTGGCAGTGGCGGTTTTGGTGGCGGTGGCGGTGGCGATTGGGAGTTTGGCGGCAACGGAGGATTCGGTGGCGGCGGCGGCGGCGCCAACTACTATGGCGGAATGGCGGGCGCGTTTGCGGGATACGGGAACGCAAATGGCGGCGGGGGCGGGGCGGCATTAGGTGGGGCGGCGTTTGTGCGCGGGTTCAACGGGGCGTCGATCACCATGTATAATGCCTCTATGGACGGGGGTTTGCTCGCCGGTGGTGGCAGCGCCGCCCAAGCCGGTCAGACGGCGGGCAGCTCGTGGTTTAGCCTGGGTGGCACCAATGTGATCACAGTCGGCAGTGGAACTAATATCATTGCGGGTAGCATTGCAGAATATGGCACAAGTGCACTCGCCAAAAATGGCGCGGGAACCCTGGTGCTTTCCGGGGTCAACAGCTATTCCGGTCCAACATGGATTAATGGAGGAACCCTGACGGTGGCCGGCAACATCAGTTCCAGCAGCGCACTTTATATCACCAACGGGGCCACGCTCGGCGGCGGCGGCACCGTGGGGGTGGTGAATTTAAACACGGGCGGCACCGTGAGTCCCGGTCTGGCAACTCTGACCACGGGTAATTCCACTTGGGCGGGCGTGGCCAATTATAACTGGCTGATTTACGATGCCACCAATGCTGCAGGGCTGGGGTACGGCACCATCCAAGTGAATGGCAGCCTGGACCTTTCGGCCGTCTCGACACTGAATCTGAACCTTTGGTCGCTGGCCGGCCGAACGCCGGCCTCCAGCGGCAACCCGATTAACTTTCCCTCGCTGGCGGGCGGGTCCTGGACCTTGATTCAAACCAGCGGCGGCATCACCGGCTTTAATGCGAGTAAATGCGTGGTGAACCAGGTGGCGACCAATGGCACTGGTGGATTTACCAGTGGACTGGCCCAAGTCACGTTGATCGCGAGTGTGACGGGCAACAAGCTGGTGTTGACGCCGGTGGCCCCACCGATTTTGCTGGGGCAACCCGTCACGGAGATCACCAGTTCGAGCGCCCTGCTCAATGCCCAGGTTAATCCCTACAATACCAATGCAGTCCTGATATGCCTCAGCGGTCCGACCACCAACTATGGAACGACCAATCTGATCAGTCTGGGGGCGGGGGGCGCGCCCGTATTTGCGACCAACCGATTGACCGGGCTGGTGGCGGCCACGGTGTATCATTACCGGATGATCGCCACGAATGCAGCGGGGCTGGCCGACAGTGGCGACCAGACGTTCATTACGCCGGCCGGTCCGCCGGTGGCGGTGACGCTGGGGGCAGCGAGCCCCGGCAGCAATACGGTGTCGGTCTATGGCACCGTCAATCCGGAAAACGCGGCCGGCGGGTGGTTTTTCCAATATGGATTGACGACGAATTACGGGCTGGTCACGAGCCCCAACGCCCTGGCTTCCGGCAGTGTGCCCGTGCGGGTGACCAACAGCCTGGCGGGCCTGGCCCCGGCCACCTTGTATCATTTTCAATTGGTGGCGACCAATGGCCTGGGAACGCGGGGGGGCGGGGACCTGACGTTTACCAGCCCGGCGAGCCTGCCGGCCCTGGGGCAGCAGCCGCCGAGCGGCATTGGCCGCAGCAACGCCACCCTGAATGCCCTGGTCACACCCAATGACGCGGCCACCACCGTCTTTTTTTCCTGGGGGACAACCACCAACTATGGCATGACAAATGCCGTGGTGGTGGGGAGTGGCACGGTCGTGCTGCCCGTGGCCGATGCCTTGACGAACCTCGCGACCTATACCCTTTATCATTATCAAGTCACAGCCATTAATTCGGCGGGGGCCACCACCGGCAGCGACCAAACATTTTACACGCTGGCCCCGGCGGTGAACGGACCGCTGAGCCCTGTGGCGTACTGGCACATGGGCGAGAGCGATCCGGGCGCGGCGGCGGGGACTTTGGCCGCCAGCACGCAGGATGGATTCGGCAGCAACACGCTGACGCTTAACGGACATGGCGCTTACTATGCCGCGCAGGTTAGTGCCAACGCGGCTGGACTGGCGGGCAGCAGGCTGTCGCTCAATTTTTCCAACGGAGCCACTTACGCCAGGGGTTTGCAGCCCTTTCTGGCGGTGTCCAACTTTGGCGTGGAGGGCTGGTTCTATCAGACAACCACGCCCGGTGCCCAGGTGTTGTTTTACAATGGCGATCCCGGGGCCAACGGCTGGGGGGTGGGCGAAACGGCAGGCAACTATGAAATTCTCCTGGGCAACGTGGCGTTTTATGCCACCACCGCCGCGGCTGGCTTAAATGTCTGGACCCATCTGGCTTTGGTTTGCGAGGGCGGGATGGCCACGTTATATACCAATGGCATCGTGGCCGGTGCCTTGGTGGCCACACCGAATCCGCCTGCCGGCACCTTTGCCCTCGGCGCTGTCCCGGGGGGGGGCAATACATTCACCGGGTTGATGGATGAAGTGCGGGTCTTCACCTTTGCAGCCGGCACCTTTGCGACCAACTACCTGCTGTTGAACGTGCCGGAGAAACTCGCCCAGTTTACCCAAGTTTTGGCCAGCGCCATCAGCAGCACGGGCGCGACCCTAAATGCCACGGTGACGGGCAACGGACCGGCCGGGGCGGGGGTGCAGGTGTGGTTTCAATACGGACTGACCACCAATTATGACCGGGTCACGATTACCAATACGATCGCAGCCAGCCCGGCGCAACCCATCGCCACGGCCCTTACCGGATTGCAGGCCAGTGCCGTGTATCACTATCGCGTCGTGGCAAACAACGGCACGGGCGTGAGCAGTAGTGACGACATGACCTTCTTCACGCAGGTGCTGGCGCCCACGGTGACGGTGCGGCCGGTCAGCAGTTTCCCGGCCACCAATGCCACGCTCAATGCCCTGGTCAATCCGAACGAAGCCGCCACGACGGTTTATTTTCTGTGGGGGCGGACGGCGGGCCATGGACAGACCAATGTGGTGAACCTGGACGCGGGATGTACGGCAGTGCCGGTGGCGGACACCTTGAGCAACCTGTTGACCGGCACGCAGTACCATTATGAAATTGTGGCCAGCAACGCCCTGGGGATTACCCTGAGTGGCGACCAGGTGTTCACGACCGGGAGTGCCGCGCCGACGGTGGGCACGCTGGCGGCCAGCGGCATTACCGCGACCACGGCCACCCTGAATGGCGTGGTCAATCCCAACAGCCTGGCCACCGCGGCCTATTTCAGTTACGGCCTGTCGACCAATTTTACCAGCCCGGCCATTCCCAATCCCGGATTTGAGGCTGACACTTACACCGGCTATCCTGGATATGCCAATGGAAATGGCGGCGGCATCACGGGATGGACGATTTCCTTTCCCAACCGCGAAGGTGTAAACTCGGCCACGCTGGCGCCGTTTGCCGATAATGGAGCCATACCCGAGGGGCACAACGTGGCGTTCATTCAATCGCTCTTGGTGCTCAGCGGGCTTGTCCCCACGCTGGGCACCACGCTCACGGACCTGGCCCCGGGGCAAGCCTATCAGGTCACTTTTCGCGCTAATTCCCGGGCGGCGAGCGCGCCGCCGAATTCTACCTGGTCGCTGAATGGCGGGGCCTGGGTGGCCTTCACCGCCTGGCCACCGGTCGGCGGCACCAATGCCTATTATACCAACTCGAGCACGTTTTTGGCCACGGGAACCACGGCGACCCTGCAATTGCGGAATCAACTCTTCTTGCAGGACAGCGCGGTGCTGGTGGATGACTTCAGGATTGCGCAGGTCGGGGGTGGCGTGACCGGGCCAATCGCACTGACGGCCACCAATGTGGCCATGCCGGTGGTGGCGACCATTACCGGATTAAGACCGGGGACCACTTGTTATTACCGCCTGAACGGGACGAACGGCTGGGGCAGTGCGCAAGGGGAGACCTTTTCATTCACCACGAACACGGCCGCACCCGCCG
>CAIZWI010000282.1 GCA_903936645.1 uncultured Verrucomicrobia subdivision 3 bacterium | reverse complement strand
CGCTGCACCAAATATGAAACTCCATTGAACTTGGTGGTCATCCGGCGCGACCACAGCGGGTGCAATGGTTTGCGCTCGCCGGCTTTGGTTTGCGCCAGCAAGGTCTTCGGCACCACCGTAAAGGCGCAACGCACCCCGGTAAAACCGCCGTTTTTGGAAAAGCTGCGAAATTCAATCGCACATTCCCGCGCGCCGGGAATTTCGTAGATGGACCGGGGTATGGCAGGATCAGTTATGTAGGCCTCATAAGCGGCATCAAACAGAATGATGGCCTGGTTGGCCAGCGCGTAATTAACCCAGGCGGTCAGTTGCTCCCGGGTGGCCACCGCGCCAGTGGGGTTGTTCGGGGAGCACAAGTAAATGACATCCACGTGCTTTTTGGGCGGTTCGGGGATAAAACCATTTGCGGGTCGGCAGGGCAGGTACACCAGTTTGGCATAGGCCCCGGCGGGATTGGCCTCCCCGGTGTGTCCGGCCATCACATTCGTATCCACGTACACCGGATACACCGGGTCACTGATGGCAATTTTATTCTTGCTCCCCAATATATCAAGGATGCTGCCGCAATCGCATTTGGAACCGTCGCTCACAAAGATTTCGTCATCCGCCACTTCAATGCCGCGGCTGCGAAAGTCGTGCTGGGCGATGGCGGCCCGCAGCCATTCGTAACCCTGTTCCGGGCCGTAACCTTTAAACGTTTCGCGGACGGCCATTTCCTCCACCGCCTGGTGCAGCGCGGCGACCACGGCCGGGGGCAGCGGCTCGGTGACATCCCCGATGCCACAGCGGATCAGGCGCCGGGCGGCGTCGGGGTTGTCCTTGCAAAAAGCACTGACGCGGCGGCCGATTTCCGGAAACAAGTAGCCGGCTTTGAGTTTTAAATAATTATCGTTGAGATACGCCATAAGTTGTGATGCATTAAAAAATACGAAGGGGGCAGCATAGCGTGAAAGCGGACTGGCTGCAAGACAGTGTCGAACGCAAAACCGACGTTCTCACCGGTCACAGTTTTTTTGGGGCCCAAACCGCAGGATTGGAGCCGGCTGTTTTAGCTCAACTGCAGGGCGACTGCCAACTTGGGTGCCGGCAGGGACCCGGGGTGTCAGGCCCGCAAGAAGCGTGAACGCAGGCCAAAAAGGAGGCCGCCACCGATTAGAGCGAGGCACCAAGGGGCAGGTTCCGGAACTCCCGTGATAAGGGCCACCACGTTCGCGGGGGCCGAATTGGTCAGTAGCGTCCATTGGCCACCGGTATTAAGCCAGTATTGACCCGAACTGGTGGCAGGTTGATTTGCCGGGGAATTTGCGAGGGGCAGCGCAATGGTATCCCGGGCATCCAAACCTGTGAACGTTAGCGTGAAGGTAAATGACCCGGGCAGCAGGAAACCTGCCGGCAGATTCAAGACCGCATCCTGGTACAAATCGGCAACCTCGTACGTGATGGTATCCCCATTGGGGCCGGCCGGTAATCCGTAGGACCAGCCGCTATCGTAAAAAAGGGTTCCCGGCGCGGCGCGGCCATTGACAACGGCGCCGTTATTCAAATAAAACCGTAAGTCCACCCCCACTTGGGAAGGTTGAAAAATATTGGTGGTGTAATACTCGACATTAAAACTGGTCATGGACCAAGTATTGGGGCTCAAAGTGATTTGATTGCCAATTTGCTCGCCATTCGACATGGAGAAAAAATTGGTATTGTACCCCGCGCTGGTATCGTAGATGACCGTGTCAGCCCAAACAATTTGGCGCTGGCATGCAACAACAGCCAAGCACGCAAAATATTTGAAAAAAACCTTCACAATCTAATTAATCACAGATCCCTATTCCTGTCAACTGGTTATGACCGAAACTACTTACATTCCCCTGTATTCCCCCAGCCTGCAAAACTGGCTAATAGTGTAATCATTACTGAAAATAAATCAATTCTATTTTGAACTGGCATGCAAACCGAAAATTATTGGAGCGGGCTGGGTAACTGCCTCATATTAGACGGCTTAGATGGGAAATCACCACGCTCCAGCCAGTTTCGCTTCATTTTCAGTTTCAATTTTTCAATACCTGCCTGGAATAGCCCAATTAGAATGGGATTCTATATACCCAACGAAGAATGAGTCCCGCTTGAGGCGATTATCAGAATTAAATTAACTGAAGAGATAAGTGACCCGACCCTAACCAAAAAACGCAGAATCTGGGAATCTTACTGATAAAGCCAGAGGCTACAATCTCACCTTACACTTAACTGCCATGAAACCAACCTGCTAACCAGTCCACAACCCGAGGAATGGCTGTTCAAATTTTCTGGGTCGGTTTGCGTTTTTGAGAACGCATCCGGTAGTTCCAAGTGCCAACCAAAATCAATCCCAGTAAACCAGCCCAGAAGGAGGTCGGTTCCGGAACAGGAGACACTGGAAATCCTGAGTTCGGATTGAGGTATTGTGGCGTCGTGAAGTTATTGATCGGGGTTAGTGCCGGCTTGATTTTTATCAGGCTTACGGCAGTTATAGTGGGCAAATTCGGAAATAAAATTTGCTCGATGGGGGAACTGGCATCACTGTTCAAAGCACCGGCGCCCAAGGATGAAAATGATACGGTTGAAGAAGGCGAAAGAGTTTTGCTGTAAATAACGGTTGCTCGGGCTTGAGCCTGCACGATCAACATCAGCGATGTCACCAGCAAAACCAGATTTCTATTTAAGTTCACTATTTAATATATTCTATTAATGAGATTTGTCAAGGGCACGTGGTCGGTATTGCGGGGCGGACGTAACTTAAATTCCTGATAAATCCCGATATTTAGTGGGCGATACCCCTCGATTGGGCCGGTAAATGAGGCCGGCGGGCGCCTTTCCCGCCCCCGGCCATCCTCCAGGCGAGGAGAAATTAACCGCAGACTCATCACCGATTCACCGCAGTGCAGAACTGGTTGTTTTAGGACAAGCTACAAGCTAATTGGCGCCAATCGCCTCCGGGGTTGGTCGGACTGCGGCTGGTTCATCGACGCCAGCAGAGAAGCACGTTCAAGTTCCAGGTCGTCACCGCTGCCGGCAATCTCGGTAAAGTTTTCCAGTCAGAACAATGCCTGTTTGGCGCCGCCTTCGGAGTTTGGCCACGCTTTTTTGACAGCAAAGAATTTTCTGATTGCGATGCCTCAGTTCAGGCTTCAGGTTTAAAAAATCTTATCAGGCCAAAAACTGTTGGATGACTCGTCGATTTATGAACCCTTTGACGCCAATGCTCCGGCCGATCGAATAACTGGCGCTGTGCCGCACAGCCGGTCATTCAGCGAGCTTGCGAGGCACCCTCCAGGCTTTCGCCAGTGGCCGGCCGGTTAAATATAAAATTGACGGGCGTGGGTTTTTCCGGAAGATGTGCGCTGCCGTCGCAACATATGGAAGCTCTCGAATACCAACTTGATGAACTGCAGACCACCATTGCGCATTTTCGTGGTCAATTGTCCGCCGTGACAGCTGCTGGCAAAAAGCTGGCGGCCATACTGGCGTCCAACGGGCAGATTCTTACTTGCGGCAATGGCGGGAGCGCTTGTGATGCCCTGCACCTTTCGGAAGAGTTGGTTGGCCGCTTCGATCGAAACCGCCGGTCTTTGGCGGCCATCTGCCTCTGTGCGGATGCCCCGCTTTTAACCTGCATTGCCAACGATTTTGGCTACAACGAGGTATTTGCCCGGCAGGTGGAGGGTTTGGGAAGGCCCGGTGATGCATTAATCATCTTTTCCACCAGTGGCAATTCGCCCAACCTGGTGGCAGCCCTGCAAGCGGCTCGTCGCCAGGGGCTTACCACCATCAGCCTGCTGGGCAAAAAAGGTGGTAAATGTTTGGGGCTGGCGGACTTTGAGATCATCGTTCCCAGCCATACCACAGCGCGGGTTCAGGAAGTTCATACATTTATTTTGCATGCCTGGCTCGGCCTGATTGAGTTGGAACTGGGTTTGCACCCCGCCTGTTAGTCCATCCCCAACCTTGCGCCACAATCCTGCTGTGGGACATTTTTGGCGATGATGGCGTAATTAATCTGCGGAAATGGCAATCATTTCGCAAACCGGATTTTGGCTAAGCCGTTACAGCCACTCTGTGGCTGGCTAATTTCCGGGGGTGCCTGCGGCACGGTTGGGGGGCAATGTAGGTGAGTATCAAGGGTGGGGATGACGGTTTTTACATTGCGGCCACAGGGAGCGGGCGGGGAATTCCGCCGTCCCTTCAGGACTGGATCTATTGGGTTGGGCGGGGTCCAGCCACTGCGTGGCTGGCTAATTTCCGGGGTGCCTGCGGCACGGTTTGGGGGCGATGTGGGTGAGTATCAATCGTGGGGATGACGATTTTTACATTGCGGCCACAGGGAGCGGGCGGGGAGTTCCGCCGTCCCTTCAGGACGGGATGCATTGGGTGGGCGGACGGGTCCAGCCACTGCGTGGCTGGCTAATTTCCGATGCCCTTGCAGGGCAAAGCCGAGGGGTTAGTCGCATTTTGTCCCACGCGCCAGGGAAAACGGTGCCGGGACGCCGTGTGCGCCGCCGGGCGCGCCGCTGGTTGGCGGCGCGGCCCGGTGCGCCAAAAGTAGCGGTTACCCGGCGCGGGTGATCGTGGTGCCAAAAGGGCGTTGCCCGTCCGCCTTTGGTTTTGGTTGCGGTTTTGCTTAGCCGGGCGGTCAACCCGCGCCCACGAACGGCGGTGGAGCGGAACCGCCCGCGTGGAATTTAAGCGATTGCATTTTAGAGTTTCCACCCTTGGTTTTCTGACATATTGTGGTTTTCAGACTATGCCGTTGCTTGATGACATTGAACCTTTGAAACAAACTGCGCTGGCCGAACTCGCTGCCGCCCCCGACTTGGCGGCGTTGGAGCAAACCAAGGGGACATGGCTGGGCGGCAACGGCCGGTTCACGGCCCTCATGAAGCAGCTTGGTTCTTTGCCCAAGGAAGAAAAACCGGCCGCTGGCAAATTGATCAATGTGGCCAAGCAGGAGATTGAGGCGGCGCTGCTCCACCGGCGCGAAGCTTTGGAGCTCGCCGCCGCCTTGCCGCAAGAGCCAACCGATTTTACCGTGCCGGGACGCCGCCGCATCCTGGGCAAATTGCATCCGCTCACCCAAGTTACGGATGATATTGTGCGGGCGTTTCGCAAAATCGGCTTTGCCGTGGCCGATGGCCCGGAACTGGAGGATGAGTATCATTGTTTCGACGCTTTAAACACCCCGGCAGACCATCCTGCCCGGGATGCCCAGGACACTTTTTATGTGGCGAGTCCCGAGCGTCCACTGCTTCGCACCCATACCAGTTCCGTCCAAATTCGGGTGATGAAATCCCAGGTCCCTCCCGTGCGCATCATCGTGCCCGGCCGGGTGTACCGCCGCGACAATGCCGATGCCACTCATAATCCGACTTTCCATCAAATTGAAGGCCTCTACGTGGATAAAAAAGTCACCGTGGGGGACCTGAAAGGCACCGTGGAATTCGTATTCCGGGAATTGATGGGCAGTGATGTGAAAATCCGGTTCCGGCCCCATTATTTCAGTTACACCGAGCCCAGCTACGAGATTGATTTTACCAATGCCTTGGTCAAGAAAATGGGCAAGGACTGGCTGGAAATCGCTGGTTGCGGCATGGTGCATCCCGGGGTTTTTGAAAACGTTGGGTACGATCCCGCGGTTTGGACCGGCTGGGCTTTTGGCTTCGGGATTGAACGCATCGCGATGCTGCGTTACGGCATCAATGACATCCGCCTGTTCTATGAGAATGATGTGCGGTTTTTGCGCCAGTTTTGATTGAGGGAAGGGCATGCCAGCCTGGCGCTTTCAAGAGCGTCGTTCCGACTACTGCCCGCGGTTGGCCAGATGAATTTGTCACGGTGGTTTTAGCCAGCCTGGGGCTGCTCAATTGGGCAGCGTGATGAAGGCGCGGTAAAAATTCTGGGGCCTCGTCAGCATGGTATTCGTGTCCGTAACCATCCATGAGCTGGCCACCGGCGTGTTGGTGGCAATCGTGGTCCAGTTCGGTGTAGACAGGCTGCGGCTCGATTGCAGGGTCACTGGAAAGTACGGCGTGGAATTGATCACCAGGGTGGCCGAATGCGCATTCGTTTGAAAAATGCCAGTAAAAACCGGTGCGGTTGGGGCGGGTAATGTCCCCACGGTGCCGTCGAAAGTAACCCCGGCGCTTGACGCCAGCAACCTGCCATCAGTGGTGCTCCTCGTGCCCATCGTGATGGCTTGGCTGGCGAGAATTGTCCCCTTAAAAACCGCGAACGTACCGATCACGGCCGAAGTCCCGACCTGCCAGAAAATATTGCGCGCCTGCGCCCCCCCGGCCAGGATCACATGGATACTGCTGGCTACCTGCAGATCCGCCGCAATTTGGAAAATCCAGACATCATCCGGACCGCCGGTGAGCGTGACATCCGATCCAGTGATGGCAGCCGTGCCGGTAAATTTGTAGAGTCCGGGGATCAGATTCAGCCCGCCAATATTACCTGCCCCTGGATTCAGGAACGGGCCGGAGGGTGCGGGCGACCGTCCTGCTGCGTCATTATACGCTGTAGTTAAATCGCTTTTGGCGGCAGTTAACCGCACCGGATCAATCACTGCCCCGGCGGGGCCGCTGGCATCCACTTCATAAATGATCCCGTTCACCTGCGACTGGGGCAAATGAATTGCTGATCCAGCGATTGGACTTGCCCCCACATCGCCATGGACCATGCCTCCGCCGGTCGTGGTTATGGCCGCGCCCGCGAGAATCGTAAAATGGGCGGTCGATCCCAGATTTACCGGTGCCGGCCCGGCCGCGAAGAGGGTTCCAGACGCTGCCATAATGCTGGCTGTCAGAGCCAGATTAAGCCGTGTCCGCTGGCCATCTTGATTACTTTTAGTGGTTTGCATAATTTTAATATTGGTCCACGCTTCCGACAATGCTGGCTCCGCACCCTGCTCGGTGCGGTCACGAAGCATTGCCATCCTCCAGCGCTGCTACTTATCCAACCAGTTTACAGGGCCGGAGCGGTGGCGGCCATGGGGTTTAACCCTACCCCTGCTCCAGCCGCATGTCCCTGGCCCCAGTTTGGCGAGCCAATGGTACTGTACCATTTTTCCATCATTTTTTTCTGCTCGCAGAACCGCCCGGTATGCAGTAATAATGTGGGCATTAGGAATTTGTATTCATGACTGTTTTTCTAAATGGGCAATTCGTGTCCGAATCGCTGGCCGTTGTCCCCATCAACGACCGGGGGTTCATGTATGGCGACGGGTTGTTTGAATCCATGCGCGTGGTGGGGGGCAAGCCCTTCCGCCTGGCGCAGCATTTGGAACGCATGGTGCGCGGGGCGGAATTCTTAAGAATCAAACTGCCGCACACCCCGAAGGAATTGGCCCGATTTACGGACCAGTTGATCGAACACAACCAAATGCCCGATGCCATCCTGCGCATCGTATTGACCCGCGGCCCCGGACCGCGTGGATACGGCCCGGGCGATGCCGGACCGCCCACGCTCGTGATGACCCTGCATCCCACCCCGGCGGCGGCCACGGACACCCAGGTGAGTTGGAGTTTGGTGACCTCACCGTACCGCATACCGGCATCGGACATGCTGTCCTCCTTCAAGACGACCAGCAAAATTCTTTATGTCATGGCCCGGGCGGAGGCGGCGGAACGGGGGGCCGATGAGGCTTTGCTGGTCAACACCAACGGTGAGGCCGCCGAGACCGCCACCGGCAATCTCTTTTGGGTTTATCAGGATAAAATTTGCACGGTGCCCACCGGGCGCG
>CAIZWI010000281.1 GCA_903936645.1 uncultured Verrucomicrobia subdivision 3 bacterium | reverse complement strand
TGGCACATGGGCAGGGCCGGGCCGGCGATGCGGACTATCTGGTCAAAATAGCCGACAACATCCCGGGCGGACGCACCATTTGCGCCTTCGGGGAGGCCTGCTCCTGGCCGGTGCAAAGTTTTGTCGCCAAGTTTAAAGATGAGTTTGTCGCCAAAGGCGTGGCCGATGAAGCCCGCCGGGCGAAGGAAGTTGCCGCGCCGGGCGAAACCAAACCATTGGCTGCCGCGCATCATTGATTGCCATGTCCACCACCGCCACAACTGAAACGAAGCCTGCCGCTCCTGCGATTGAAAAAATCAAGGTGAAGGTGGACGGGCGCGAAATCGAAGTGCCCAAGCTGATGCCTGACTGGACGGGCAAGCTGACGCCCACGACCATGATTCAGGCGTGCGAGCTGGCCAAGACCGATGTTCCGCATTATTGCTATCATCCCAAGCTCCCCATCGCGGGCAACTGCCGCATGTGCCTGGTCGAATTCGGCACCCCGGCCCTCGGCCCGGACCGCAAGCCGGTCTTAAACCCCGATGGCACGGCCAAGATTGCCAAATCGCCCCGTCCGGCGATCGCCTGCGCCACGCCCATTTCCCCGGGCATGGAGATCTACAACAATACGCCGACGGTCAAGCAGATGCGCGAAGGCGTGCTGGAATTCCTGCTCATCAATCATCCGCTGGACTGCCCCATTTGCGACCAAGCCGGCGAATGCAAATTGCAGGAGTACTCGGTGGATTACGGCCAGAGCGCCAGCCGCTTTGCCGAGGCCAAGGTCCACAAGCCCAAGGCGGTGGATCTCGGACCGCGCATCATGCTGGACGACGAGCGCTGCATTCTCTGCACCCGTTGCGTGCGCTTTACCCGCGATGTCGCCGGTGATGACAAGCTGGGCATTGTCAATCGTGGCTCGTACAACACCATTGCCGCCTATCCCGGCACCCAGTTTGACAATAATTACACCCTGAACACGGTGGATATTTGTCCCGTGGGGGCTCTGACCTCCAAGGATTTCCGCTTTCAAATGCGCGTCTGGTTCCTCAAAGAAACCAAGAGCCTCTGCAATAGTTGCGGCACCGGCTGCAATGTGCTGGTGAGTTCGCGTGAGGAAAAAATGTACCGTTACACGCCTCGCGAAAATGATGCGGTCAATGGTCCATGGATGTGCGATGCTGGTCGCTTGAATTACAAGTGGGTGGGCCGCGCCGACCGGTTGAAGGATGTTTTGATGCGTGGAGCCGGGCAGGGGGGCTTGGTCAAGACCACCTGGCTCACCGCGATTAATGATATTTCTGACAAATTGAAACGGGCTCCCGCCGGTTCTGTGGCGATCGTTGCGTCGGCCCGCCAAACCAACGAAGAGTTGTATCTGCTGGCCAAGTTGAAAGCGAATCTCGGCGCCCTGAGTGATTCCGTCGAGCACACGGGCGAGGCCGATCGCCTGCTGGTGAGTGCGGACAAGAACCCCAATACCAACGGTGCCCGGCTCAACGGCATTTGCTACACGGAAATCGGTTCAAATCTACCGCAAATCGCCCAAGGCATTCAGAGCGGTAAAATTAAGACCTTGATCGTGTTCGGTGAAGATGTCACCACGCAGGGGATTGGGGCGGACCTGCTGGCGAAGCTCGACACCTTGATTGTCAGCGATATTTTGCCCAACGCCACCACCCAACTGGCTCATTATGTGCTGCCCGGTGCCGCCCATGTCGAGAAACGGGGTTCGTTTACGAACACCAAGGGCCGGGTGCAGAAGTTTATGAAGGCTGTGGAAGCCCCGGGCGATGCCCGTGCGGAATGGGAATTTTTGCATGACCTGGTGCACAATGTCACCGGCAAGAATGGTTATGTGACGATTGAAGGTTTGTTCAATCAAATGGCCGCCGAAGTGCCGGGCTTTGCCGGTTTGAGCTGGGCGGGTCTCGGGGACACGGGAGTGACGGTAACTATTTAACATGAACTGGAATTTTATCATTTTCAGTTTGGTCAAGCTGGCCGTCATTGTTGGCGTGGTCCAGGGATTGGTCGCTTACTCGGTGCTCGCCGAGCGTAAAATTTCCGCCTGGATTCAGGACCGGGTGGGGCCCAACCGCACCGCCCCTCCCTTCATGAAGTACGTGCCCGTCATCGGTCCATTTCTCACCCGTCTGGGCATGTTCCAGCCGCTGGCGGATGGTCTTAAATTTCTGCTCAAAGAAGATTTCACCCCGGCAGGTGTGCGCAAAATTTATTTCTGGCTCGCCCCCGCGCTGGCGGTTATTCCTGCCATGCTCACGGTGGCGGTGATTCCCTTCGGCTCCAACTTGGGGGACCAGAAGATGGTGATGGCGGATTTGAATGTGGGCATTCTCTACACCTTTGGGATCGTCTCCCTGGGTGTGTACGGCATTGTGCTCGCCGGTTATGCCGCCAATTCCAAGTACCCGTTCCTTGGCGGCATTCGTTCCAGCGCCCAGATGATTTCCTACGAGCTTTCGATGGGCATGTCGGTCATTCCGGTGTTGATGATTGTGGGTAATTTGAATCTCAGCGCCATTATTGGCTGGCAGTCCACCCATGGCTGGCTGGTGCTTTTCTCCCCGCTGTCATTCTTCATCTTCCTGGTGGCTTCGTTCGCGGAAACCAACCGTTTACCCTTCGATTTGCCGGAAGCGGAAACTGAATTGGTGGGCGGTTATCATACCGAATACAGTTCGATGAAGTTCGCGCTGTTTTTCCTGGCGGAATACTCTAACATGGTCTCGTCGGCGGCCATGATGGTCACGTTGTTTTTTGGCGGCTGGACGCTGCCGTTCTGGGGCTTGGACCAGCCGGCCACGAGCTTGCTGCTGGGTGTGGCACACATTTTGGTGTTCATGGTCAAGATGCTGGCCTTCATGGTGCTGTTCATTTGGGTGCGCTGGATGTTCCCGCGTTTCCGTTACGACCAGTTGATGGATTTGGGCTGGCGGCGTTTTCTGCCCCTGGCATTGTTTAACATTTTGGTGACGGCGATTTGGATGTGGTTAACGGCTAAATAAGTATGATTGTCGATCGCAGACCATTGACGTTTTGGGAAAAGCTTTACCTCCCGGCCATTGTTGGCGGGTTGAAGGTGACGCTCAAGCACGCTTATTCCACGCTGATCCAGCGCAAGGTGGTCACCATGGAATATCCGGAGCAGAAATGGACGCTGCCCGAAAATTATCGTGGCGCGCCTTATTTGGTGAAAGACCAGGAAGGCAGCACCAAGTGTGTGAGCTGCCAGTTGTGTGAATTTGTCTGCCCGCCCAAAGCCATCCGCATCACGCCGCCGGGAGCCAGCGGTCAAAAAGCGGACCGTGCCAACGCGGAAAAGATGCCGAAGGAATTTGAAATCAACATGCTGCGGTGCATTTACTGCGGCTTTTGCCAGGAAGTTTGTCCCGAAGAGGCCATTTTCCTGCTCAAAGATTATTCCATTACCTCCACCAGTCGTGAAGAACTGGTTTACAACAAGGAAAAGTTGCTCGCCCTCGGGGGGGAACATGGTGGCATTCAGAAGTGGAAGCACAAGCTGGAGGAAGCCAAAGCCCAGGAAAATTTTCCGGTCAAAGTTTAATTTATACACGTCATGGGATTGCCCGACATTTTGTTTTATGTTTTCGCGGCCTTAACGCTGCTTTGCGGCCTGCTGGTCGTCGCAAATCCTTTTAGCCGCAGCCCGGTCACCAGCGCGATGTTTCTCGTGCTGACCATTATCAGTCTGGCCGGCCTGTTTGTTCTGCTGAACGCCTTCTTTCTGGCCGCCGTGCAAATCATTGTCTATGCCGGGGCCGTCATGGTCTTGTTCGTCTTCGTCATCATGTTGTTGGATTTGAAAGAGGAGGAGCGCCGTCATATCAAAGCCTTTGGCTTCGTTACCGGGGTGGTTTCCGTGGGCATCATTTTGTCCGTTTTCCTCAAGTCGATTGGCAGCACTGCTAAACTGGCCTTGCCGGCCGCTGCCAATGCAACCACTGCCGGGGAAAGCGATACGCATGCGCTCGGCATGCTGCTGTTTACCAAATACACCCTCCCTTTTGAAGTCATCTCGGTGTTGTTGCTGGTGGCCATGATTGGGGTGATCACGCTGAGCAAGAAGGATCTGAAATAACATGCAAGTCGGACTCCAACATTATCTGGTGATCAGTGCGCTGTTGTTCGCCACCGGTCTGCTGGGCGTTATCATGCGCCGCAACCTCCTCGTCATGTATATGTCGCTGGAATTGATGCTGAACGCGGCCAACCTCGCGCTCGTGTCCTTTTCCCGCTACAATAACAACCTGGATGGCCAGGTGCTGGTGTTTTTTATCATCACGGTGGCGGCGGCGGAAGTGGCCGTCGGACTGGCGCTGATTGTCGCGCTCTTCCGGAAGCGCCAGTCGGCCCATGTGGAAGATTTGACCTCGATGAAACTCTGACGGATGAAATACGAAATATTACCCTGGTTGATTTTGTTCCTGCCGCTCCTGTCTGCGGCCGTGATTGGCCTGTTTACCCTGGGCAACCGTACTGTCAGCGCCCTGATTTCCATCGGTGCCATCGTTACCGGCTTTATTTTGACCTTGGCCTTTATCTCGGGTAACGGCGTTCATCCGGCAATATCCGAAACTTCGACTACCTGGCTCTCCATTGGTTCGCTCCAAGCGGACTTTGGCCTCAAATTGGATGCCCTGAGCCTGATGATGCTGTTGATTGTCACCGGGGTGGGTGGGGCGATTCATATTTATTCCTTTGGCTACATGCACGAGGACCGCAGTATGGCCCGTTTCTTCTGTTTCCTGAGCCTGTTTACTTTTTCGATGCTGGGCATCGTGCTGGCCAGCAACTTCGTGCAAATGTTCATTTTCTGGGAATTGGTCGGGGTCTCCAGTTATCTCCTGATTGGCTTTTGGTTTGAAAAACCGAGCGCTGGCGATGCCGCCAAAAAAGCTTTTATCACCAACCGTCTGGGTGACTTTGGCTTTTTACTGGGTATTTTGATGGTCTGGCAGTTGCTCGGCTCTGTTAATTTCACCACGCTGGCCGACAACCTGCATGCCAATCCGGCGGCGCTTCAGGTCGGGGGTACGATTGCGGGTCTCTTGATTTTCTGCGGTGCGGTCGGCAAATCGGCTCAATTCCCGTTGCACGTCTGGCTGGCGGACGCCATGGAAGGCCCCACGCCAGTGTCGGC
>CAIZWI010000280.1 GCA_903936645.1 uncultured Verrucomicrobia subdivision 3 bacterium | reverse complement strand
GGGCGCTTGGGCCAGACTCCACCAGGCCGGCCAGAACAAACTGGCCACCAAGGTAAACATCAATCGCTTCATGTGTGGGCTGAGGATGGTGGAAACGGCCGCTGGCGGACAACTCATTTTCAGCGACGTGTGCTGGTAACATTTAGCCAGTTTCCCGCCCGCCACGGATGAGCCCACCGCCCGAGCAGTTCATTCCCCTTTGATTCGGACTGGGTTTGCGGGTTGGGCATGGTTTTGGCGCGTGGGGCTTACACCCCATGGTGGCAGTTCTCGGCATACTCCATGTTGGGTTCATGGATTCAGCAAGATTATTCCGCATACCCAGCCAACCAAACCGTTATGGACCTGAGTCCATTCACCTTGGGCGGGCGGTCATGATGACCAGCCTATGAAATCCAACTTTTTGCCAAACAATATTTTGACCGAGCATGACACCAGCCAGCGCGAGTCCCTCCAGCCGCTCTTGCCGGAGGCCGGGTTGGAACCGGCCGGCCGGCGGTGGTAGCTGTGCCCGATTTTGTTGGACGGGCAAAATGCGGGTTGGCGAGTGGTGAAGCTCACCTAAGGCCCATTCTCACTTAGGATCAAACGATTTCTACGGCCGGGTGACGCGGTCACAGCTGAAAATCAAAAAACATTACAATTATACCATTGCTTATGAAATTACTAAAAGAACTGTTTCTGGATGAACTGGCGGATATCTATGATGCCGAGCAGCGCATCGTCAAAGCCTTGCCGAAGCTCGCTGCAAGTGCCACTTGTGCCAAGCTCAAAACCGCGTTTCTGGCACATTTACAACAAACCGAGGGTCATGTCACCAAACTGGAACAGGTGTTCCAACTATTTGGTGAAACCGCCAAAGGAAAAACCTGCGAAGCCACGGTTGGGCTTTTAAAAGAAGGGGCGCAATTGGCGGCGGATTTCAAAGGCTCACCGGCGATCAATGCCGCGTTGGTTTCGGCGGCCCAGCGCGTCGAACATTATGAGATCGCGACCTATGGTTGTTTGCATGAATGGGCGAGATTGCTGGGACATTCCGAGGCTGCTGGCATTCTGAAAACCATTCTCAACGAGGAGCAGGCGGCGAATGAAGCACTGAAGGCGCTGGCCGGCGACAAACTCAACGAGGAAGCTTTGCACGAACCCTGGTCCAAGGAGTTGGAAGCCAGGAGGATTGAAGGTCTGCGCGAAGACCGCGCCTCCTCACTGGTCTGACGAATCCCGGCGGGATCAACGTCGCAGGACGATGGTCTGGCTGGCCCACATTTATCCAACCACAATATTATGACAGCATTCTTGATCGTTCCTTTGTTCGCCGCCGCCGGTTACTCCCTCCTGTATCTGCTGTTGGGAGGCGGTCTGGGTGGTGCCGTATTGATTTTCTTCGTGGCCAAGATGTTTGGCAAATGAAGCTGGCCCGCTGGTTTACTGCTGGGATTGAAAGCTGCTCGTTTCGCACATTGGCTCAAGTTTCCTTAATTTATGGCAAATTATTTTAGCCGCGAAATCCGGCTGGGGTGCCGGCCTACAGGCTTGCCGGTAGCTGCGAACTTCGCTTTGGTTCAAACCGAAATGCCACCCCTGGCCGACCAGCAGGTGCTGGTGCGAAATCGCTTTATGTCGGTGGACCCTTACATGCGCGGACGCATGAATGCGGGACCATCTTATGTACCGCCGTTTGTCGTGGGCCAGCCGCTGGAAGGAGGCGCGGTGGGGGAAGTCGTCGAATCGCGGGTCAGTTCTTTCAAGCCGGGGGATGTGGTCACCTCCAGTTTGGGGTGGCGGGAATATTTTATCGCCGCGCCCGCCGCGCTGCATGCGGTCAGTCGCGACTGCCAACCGCTGTCGGTTTATCTTGGGGTGCTGGGCATGACGGGCATGACCGCCTGGGCGGGTTTGAATTTGGTTGATGTCAAAGCTGGCGACGTAATTTATATCTCCGGGGCTGCCGGGGCTGTGGGGAATGTGGCCGGGCAACTGGCGAGGCTGCGGGGTTGCCGGGTGATTGGATCGGCCGGTTCTTTTGAAAAAGTCCGGTTTTTGCGGGAGCAATGCGGCTTTGATGCGGCTTTCAATTACCACGAAGGTCCGGTGCTGGAGCAACTAAAGCTGGAGGCGCCGGACGGCATTGATGTTTACTTCGATAACGTTGGTGGCGAAGCGCTGGAAGCGGCGCTTGCCCAACTGCGGGTGCATGGACGGATTATCGCCTGTGGCGGCATCTCAGGCTACAACGAGACCACGCCCCAGCCCGGACCCAACAATCTTTTCAACGTGACGACCCAGCGGTTGACGATGCGCGGCCTGATTGTCAGCGATGGATGGGACCGTCAGGGAGAATTTGAAAAGGAAGTGGGCGGCTACTTCCGCGCCGGCAAACTGAAGAACCATGAAACCGTAGTTACGGGCATTGACCAGGCCGTGGGCGCTTTCCTCGGTTTGTTTTCCGGGAAAAACCTGGGCAAAATGGTGGTGCAGTTGAATTGAGTTCCAAAATTGATTGCACCGGCCCGCCGCCCGTCCTAACGTGACCGTTGAATGTCCGTTAAATTTACGATTTTGGGCAGCGGTTCCAGCGGCAATTGTGCTTATGTGGAAACCGCCGAGACTCGCGTGCTCATTGACGCGGGGTTCAGCCCGCGCCAGTTGCGCCAGCGCCTCGCCACCATCGGGCGCGCCCCGGAAAATCTCAGTGCCATCCTGATTACCCACGAGCACAGTGACCACATCTCCGGCCTGCCCGGGCTGGCCGACAAGCTGCAGATTCCCGTTTACTGCAATCGGGGCACACAGGACGGCACCATCTGGGCGTTGAAATCCCGCTGGGCCAGCAAAAAGGCGCCCCAGTTAGAATTGGAAGGGACGGCGGAGCTTAAAAAGAAGCTGGACTGGCGCTTGTTCAATACCGGGGCCAGCTTTGAAATTGGCGATATTTCGGTGGATAGCTTTTCCATTCCCCACGATGCCCAGGATCCGGTGGGGTATCTCGTGCGCACCCGGACGGTGAACTTTGGTTTTGCCACCGACTTGGGACACATGACCAAGCTGGTGGTTGAGCGCACCCGGGCGGCCCACGTGCTGGTGCTGGAATCCAATCACGATGTCAAACTGTTGCAGGAATGTCCGCACCGGCCCTGGAGTTTGAAGCAGCGCATCCTGGGCCGGCACGGGCATCTTTCGAATGACGCGGCGGCGGATGCGGCCGAACAAATCATCACCACGGAATTGAAACATCTTTACCTGGGCCACTTGAGTTCGCAGTGCAACAAGCCGGAGATTGCCCGGCGCGTGATGCACGACCGTCTGCTAAAAATGGGGGCCGCCCACGTGGCTCTGCAAATTGCGGCGCAGGATGTTCCGGCCGCCACCCTCGAACTTTAAGCCGCCCCATGTTGCACGTTCAGTCCATCACCGCGCTCGACACCCCGGAGTTGCAACCGTATGCGACCCTGCGGCGCTCGGCGGAACATGAGCAGCAGGGCATTTTCGTGGCGGAAAGCGAAAAGGTGGTGCGGCGGTTGTTGCACAGCCGGTTCACGGTGGTTTCGCTGCTGGTGGATGACCGCTGGCTCGCGGAATTTCGGCCGCTCATGGAAGCCCGGCCGGAGTTGATTCAGGTGTACCTGGCGAAAAAGGAACTGCTGGAATCCCTGGTGGGGTTCACCATGTTCCAAGGCGTGCTGGCGGTGGCGAAAATTCCGGTGCTGGCCGACTTGGACACCTTGCTGGCGGGTGCGGCCCATCCCCGGCTGTTCGTGGCAGTGGATAAAATTGGCAACGCGGAGAACCTGGGCACGGTGGTGCGTAATTGCGTGGCGTTTGGCACGCAGGGTTTGATTGTGGGCGAAACCAGCAGCAGTCCGTTCCTGCGCCGGGCCGTGCGCAATTCCATGGGCGCGATTTTTGACCTGCCGGTGGTGCAGTCCCATAATTTGGTGGCGACGCTGCTGGACTTGCGCCAGCGCGGGATTCGCTGTGTGGCGGCGCATCCGGCTCCCGGCGGACGCACCCTGGCCCAAACGGATTTTTCCGGCGATAGCTGCGTCATTTTTGGCAGCGAGGGGCATGGGATTTCCCCGGAGGTCCTGGCGGCCTGTGATGAGGCGGTGGCGATTCCGATGCCGCCGCATGTGGACTCGCTGAATGTGGCCGCCGCCGCCGCCGTCTTTTTATACGAGGTCTGCCGGCAGCGGGGCAGGGGGTAAAACTTCAAACTTCAAACACCAAAATTCAGGGAACGTTCAAGCCCAAAGCCTTATACCGTATAATTAAGGTATTCGTAGTGAGCGGGCAGGGCAGAAGGGGAAACGAGGGGGCGGGGGGAATTCCGGCCGCCCCCACCGACTAAAGGCGCTTCGTGAGCTCGGCCGTGCTGGCGTTGAGAATTTCCTGATGCAAGGAGCGGCCATGGGAGTCAATGGTGACCACGGCCGGGAAGTCCGCGATTTCCAGCTCCCAGATGGCTTCGGGCGCGCCGAATTCCGCGGCGAAATAAACGTTGCGCACTTTTTTGACGCATTCCGCGAGCACTTGCGCCGCGCCGCCGATGGCATGCAAATAGACACAACCGTCCTGCTGGCAGGCAGCCATGGTGCGGTCGCCCATGCCGCCCTTGCCGATGACCCCGCGCACGCCAAAGTCGTGAATGATCTGGCCCTGGTACGGTTCTTCCCGGATGGAAGTGGTCGGTCCGGCGGCGGTGCATTTCCAGGAGCCATCCGCCTGCTTCATCATCACGGGCCCGCAATGATAAATAATGCCGTCCTGCAAACTAACCCCGGGGGGCAGCTGGCCGCCCTCATGGAGATACTTGTGCACGGCGTCGCGGCCGGTAAACACAATCCCGGAAATGAGCACTTCATCGCCCACCTTGAGGGCGCGAATTTTTTCCTCGGTGAAGGGAAAGGATAGTTTGATCATATGATTAATAAAGCCACTGGCCAATGTTCCCCGTTGCATCCAACTCCACGCCCTGCCGGCGGTAGGCCCAACACATGTAACTGACACTGACGAAAAACGACGCCGGCACGCGGTTGGCCGCGCAGATTTTCACCCCCAGCAGGGTGGTCTTGCCGCCAAAGCCCATGGGACCGATGCCCAGGGCGTTGGCGGTTTGCAAAATATCCTGTTCCAGTGCGTCCAGTTCCGGCACCGGGTTGCGGTCCTGGAGCAGGCGGAGGAATTGGGTTTTGGACAATTCATAACCGGTCGCGCGGTCGCCCCCGATGCAAACGCCCAGAATGCCCGGGCCGCAGCCTTTGCCCTGGGCCTGGAGCACGGCGTCCAGAATCACCCGGCGGCAGCCGTCCAGATCGCGGTTGGCGTGGAGTTTCTCGATGGGCAGGGAATATTGCGCCCCGACGTTTTCGCAGCCGCCGCCTTTGAGCACCAGGCGCACGCGGACCTCCGGGGAACGGTGCTGGTGGAAATGCAGTGCGGGCGCACCGGGGCCCACGTTGGTGCCGTCGTTTTTACCCGTGAGGGAGTCCACGGAATTCTGGCGCAAAAACCCTTTCTTGGTGGCCAGGGTGACGGCCGCGCGGGCGGTTTCCCCAAAAGTGATCTGATCGAAGCCCACGGGGCAGTCCACGTAAAATAAAATGCTCCCGGTGTCCTGGCAGATCGGCTGGGATTTCTGCCGGGCCAGGGCAATGTTTTGCTCAATGATCTTGAGTGCCGATTCGGCAATCGTCCCCTTTTTTTCGTTCTCGAGCGATTGAATCAGGGCTTGATTCACATCCTCGGGGATTTCCGCCGAGGTGCGCCGAATCAATTCCAACAGGGAATCCAGTAAATGGTTCATAAGCTGCGTTTCAATGTAAGAGGTTGGCGCATCAGCGTCAATTACGACCGTGTGGCCGGTGCTTGCCGGTCGCCACTTGGCGGCAACCCAGGGCGCGGGGCATCAGTGGTGTCCCCCGCCGCCGCCGAAATCGCCGCCGCCGCCATGATGGCCACCGGCATCGCCGCTGCTGAAGGATGAACTGTCATGGTGATGGTGGGAATGCCCGCCCGTGCCGGCATCGGCCGCGCCGCCGGGAGCATGGGGGTGGTGATGGTGGTGGTGGTGATGATGCGATGACGGGCTGGCTGCCCCGGGATCACTATTCGGGTTTACGGGAGGGTTCCAAAAAAACGGCCAGACCGAATCTTCGCGCGGCCGGACCCCGGGCGGCAGGCCAGGGCGCTCCCGCAAACGGGCCAGATGGCGGAGGCGGAACAGGGCGACACAAACGATCCCCACCACGAGGGTCAACGCCAGCCAGAGCGGCAAAGTCATAAACAGGACGGTGGCCGTCAGGCCAACGATAAAGACAATCAAGGGTGGCATGGGGTGGTGGTAATGGTTCAGGTGGCTGGCACGGGGACTTTGATCACGGTTTTGCGCACCAGTTTGGGCCCGCTAACTTGGAGGGCGCCCATGTGCGCATCTTCCGGAAAATAGATGGCGGCGTCACCCACCCGCAAATGCAAGCGCGCGGCAGGGACAAAATCCTCGTAAAAAATGGCATCACGTTCGGGATTGTAGGCCTCGCGCACGGTCAGTTTACGAGGGCAGGTCACCTCCATGAATTCTTCGCCTTGAAAAATCACCTGCACATCCACGTATTTGCGGTGGGTTTCAAACACCCCCTGCTCGCGGGGTTTGGTGAGGTAGACCTGCTCCAGGGCGAAATTGCCGTCGGGCAAGTCGCGCCGGAAGGTTTCGCCCGCAGCCAGCAGTTGGATTTTATCATTGGCCGCGGTGCCGGGGGTGAACAGGTCGTCCAGATAATCGAAGGCTGGTTGCAGCCAGGGGAAGGGGAGAGTTTGCCGGCGAACGGTGGTGAGCGTGCCAAAGATTGCCATAAATTAATGCAGTCTGGGGTTGGGTTTGGGAGGTGCGGTGGGGGCTTTCACGGGGCGGCTATTTTGGGCCAGGCGGTGCGCACACATTGGGCCAGCAGTTGGTAACCCGCGGCGTTGAAATGCAGTTTGTCGGCCACATAAAGTTCGGGCCGTGGCTGGCCATCCGGCCCCAGCGGCATGGGATAATCTTCAATATAATGCAGATGGGCCTTGCCCTGGATATATTTTTGGGCGAGGGCGTTCACGGCCAGTTCCTTTTCGTGTTGCCGCCAGCGGGCGAGGCTGGGGGCGAGGGAGATGAACACGATCTCCGTGTCGGGCAGCCGGGTCTGCACTTTGGTGATGAAGTCCTGCAGATCGGAGAAAACCTGGGCCACCGATTTGCCGGCCCACAGGTCATTGCCGCCGGCCCGCAAAAACACGATTTTGGGGGCGTAGGGGAAGATGATGCGGTCGGCAAAGTGGGTGGAATCGACAATTTCAGAGCCGCCGAATCCCCTGTTGATGACTTTTTGATCGGGGAAGTCCGTGGCCAGGGTTTTCCAGAAGCGAATGCCGGAGGAGCCAATGAAGAGGCAGGCGCCGGTGGGCGGCGGATTGGTGGCGTCGTGGCGCTCGAAGGCGGAAATTTCGGCCTCCCAGCGGGCAAAGTTGTGATTGGTGTCCGCGGCGCGGAGGCTGCGGGGCAGGACAACCCAAGCGACGAGCACCAAGAGGAATAAGCGTTTCATAGGGTGATGTTTACGGTTCATGCTTTGGCAAAATGGCGGGCTAGTCAAGTCCGGGTGGGACAGTCCGGGTGGGAAAGTGCTGGGCGGGCGGGCTCATATCGGGTCTAAAACCAGCCTTGACGCGCCTTGACGGGATTTGGGTTGTTTTTAATATAATACTCACGAGTACAGTGACTTGCGACAATTTATGGTGCCTTGACGGGGTTTTACGCGGGCAGTTTAGCGGAAGTTCGCGGGGCAAGGTCCAAGCCGTTGCGGGATTCGTGACCAGGCACCGGCCGCCCGGGCGATTCGGGGGCTGGGGCTGGATTTCCCGGGGTGGGTACCCTTTGAAAGGCACGATTGGGCACGATTGGGTACGATTGGGCACGATTGGGTACGATTTACCTGGGTGGAGCGCGAGGCCCTGGTGGCTGGCAGGCTGGCAGCTGCCCGGGCCGGCAACCACTCAGGCCGAAGGATGTCAAAGAACGGTGGTCATATCTACTCAACCGGAGAGTATAAGCCGGAGAGCGGGCGGTGTCAAATGGGGGCGAAGCCTCGCGAGCCGTAAGGTGCGGGGATGGCCCAGGCCGGGCAAAAGGTTTGGTTTAGAGCGTTTCAACTTTGCCATCCATGGGCGGGTTTCATTATTGTTCTTTAGTTTTCATCCAATACGACTGGAAGCCGGCCTGTTTTACCGATTAATTGGCAGCGGGGGCGATTGCGGAAGCGAGCAAAGCACTTTAGGATGGACCTTCCAGCAGTGCGGGTCCCGCTGGTAGGACTTAATTTGAGTTGGTCCGGTCCGAGAGTCCCGGGGATATTCGACGAGGGACGGGCACGGCCTTTGCCGCCCGGGCGATAGGGGTGGGACCCCAACGGCTACAAACGGGACGCCAACGGGTTGATGCGGGAGCGATGAAACTAATGCGGAACTTGAATTTGCGATGTTGGCCTATTTTTTAAAGCAAGGCGCCTGGTCCGGGCCCGGCAGGCGCGCGGAAAATCGACCCCTTCAGTGGGGGGCAACCGCTGCGTTGGTGGGCGGGCTTTTGATGTTCGGGCCAATCGTGGGTTTGTTTGGTCAAACGGCCGGGGTGCTGACCAATCTGGCCCAGGTGAAGGCGGCGGCCGGGACAAGTGCCACGAATGGACCGCCGGTAAAAGTGCGCGTGACGGTGACGTATATGGACCCCGACTGGCGCATGATGTTTGTGCAGGACGATTCGGGCTCGGCCTTTGTCAGCCGAAGTGCCCCGGCGGGCGATGCTTCCTGGAATTTGCAGCCGGGCCAGGTAGTGGAGATCGAAGGGGTCACGATCCAGGGCGTGATTCAGCATAATATCAAGGAGCAGAAATTAAACGCCCTGGGCCCGGGCCCGCTGCCACAGCCCTGGTTGCTGGGGGATGAGCAGGCTTTTAAGAGTGCTCCGGACTCCCGGCTGGTCCGGGTGACGGGAGTCATCACTGAGGTGAAAACTGCGGATCGGAAGCTCGATCTAAACCTCCAGGTGGGCCCGGACCGGAGTTTCCGGCTATTGGTGGCGCAAGGCAGTCCGGTGAATGCGGCCACGTTGCGGGGAGCTTTGGTGGAGGCGACGGGGGTGCTGGGGTCGGACATGGATGCCACTGGCAAGCCGACTGGCAGGAACGACATTTGGATCTACGACCTGGCCGGGGTGCAAACCACATCCACCCTGCCCGTCACGCCGGTCGCCGGGTTGAAATGGTCCGCCCGGCCGGCACGGCAGCCAATGTGGCGCGTGCAGGGGAGTGTGGTCGGGCAAAGTCCGGGGCAATATCTGCTGGTGCAGGATGAATCCGGCAAGTTACGGGTGAACAGTCACGCCACGGAAGCTTTTCGCATGGGCAGCCCGGTGGAGGTGTTTGGCTATCTCGACGGTTCCGGGGGCAACCTGGTAATGAATGGCACGACGGTGATCGCGCCCAACCTGCCACTGCCAGTGCCCGGCACCGGGGCGACCAATGCCATTCCCCTGGCCGCCGACCGGAGTCTCCCGGAGTTAAGAAGAATTGCCCAAATTCGCAGTCTGCCGGCTGGTGAAGCGGGCCGCGGTTATCCGGTGCATGTGCGGGGGGTGATCACGTATGCCGATGCAGGCAACGCCAATTTATTTGTGCAGGACAGTTCCGGGGGGGTGTTTGTGGATTCAACCCGGAAGCAATTCGAGGCGTTTCCCGAAGCGGGCCAACTGGTGGAAATCACGGGGTTCACGGGGCCCGGAGATTTCGCGCCGGTGATCGAGGCGGAGCATTGGAAGGGCTTTGGCGAGGCCACCCTGCCCAAACCCCAATCCGCCACCATCCCGGTTTTAATGACCGGGGCGGAAGATAGTCAGTGGATAGCGCTCAATGGCATGGTGCGCAGCCAGACTGTGGGTGACAACATCACCCACCTGACGCTGGCGGCCGGCGACTCCATCATCGTGGTTACTGTGCCCAACGCCAGCCAGCAGCCAGCGCCCCGGAGCTATGTGGATGCATGGGTGGAAGTGCGGGGTGTGTGTGCAACCGTCTTTGACGCGCACCGGCGCTTGCAAGGGATCGATTTGGATGTACCCAATTGGAATCAGGTGCTCACCTGGGATGTGGGTGCGGAGGATCCGTTTGGACTGGTGGTGCGGCCGCTCAATCAATTGCTCGAATTTCATGCGGGGAGCGAGGGCTTGCACCGGGCGCATGTGCGCGGGATCGTTTCACTCACCCGGGCCGACGGGTCTTTTTACCTGCAGGATGGGACGGGCGGGATACTGGTCCAACCGCAAGCCGGGACCAAGGCGGCTCAAGTCGGGCAAACGCTGGAGGTGGTGGGTTTTCCGTCGATTGTCAATAAATGGCCGGTTTTGCAGGAAGCCAGTTTCCGGGTGGCGGTGGAAACAACCACGCTGAAGCCGGCAGTGGTGCGGCCGGAAGGGTTGCTGAACCAGGCGCTGCACGGCACGCTGGTCCGCTTCCCGGCGCGGATCATCGGCCAGATCAACGAAGCCAAGGAGGTGGTCTTCGAGCTGCAAGCCGGGCCGTGGGTTGCGACTGCGATTTTGGAGAAGGACCAGACTGGGGAGATTCCGGGCAGTCCGGAGACGGGCAGTAAAGTGGAATTGACGGGAGTCTATCAGGCGCACTTGGATGATAACTTGAACATCCAATCCTTCCAACTATGGTTGCGGTCGCTGGCGGATGTCCGGGTTTTGGCGGCGCCTTCCTGGTGGACGACCCGCCGCGTGATTTGGTCGGTGGTCATTCTGGGCATGGCGTTTACCCTGGTGCTGGCGTGGGTGACCTTGTTGCGGGTGAAGGTGAACGCGCGCACCCGGGAGTTGCGGGCGGAAATCGAGGAGCGCAAACGCATGGAGGCGCAGGTGGCGAACACGCACAAGGAGCTCTTGATCGCCTCGCGCGGGGCCGGCATGGCGGAGGTGGCGAGCAATGTGCTGCACAATGTGGGCAACGTGCTGAACAGCGTGAATGTCTCCGCCTCGCTGGTGGTGGACCGCGCCCGGAAATCCCAGGTGAGCGAACTGGGCAAAGTCCTGGCCTGGCTGGACCAGCAGGCCGCCGATCCGGCGAGTTTCCTGGCCGCGCCGGGCAAAGCGGCGGAGCTGCGCAGCTATTTGCAACTGCTCCATAAGCAGCTGTTGCAGGAACAGCAGGCGACGATCGCCGAGTTAAAGTCACTGCATAAAAACATTGAGCACATCAAGGAAATCGTGGCAATGCAGCAGAGCTATGCAAAGATTTCCGGCGTCACCGAAACGGTGAATGTCCGGGAGCTGGTCGAGGACGCGTTGCGCCTGAATGCCGGGTCATTGCAACGGCACCAGATTCAGTTGCTGCGCGAGTATCAGGAGGTGCCGCCGATGACCGTGGAGAAGCACAAGGTGTTGCAAATTTTGGTCAACCTGATTCGCAACGCCGAACATGCCTGCAGCGACGCGGGCCGGCCGGACAAGCAAATCCGGCTGCGGATTGCCCCCACGGACCAGGGGGTGGCGATGGCAGTGGTGGACAATGGGATTGGTATTCCGGCGGAGAATTTGACGCGGATTTTCAGCCACGGTTTTACCACGCGCAAGGGGGGCCATGGTTTCGGGTTGCACGGGGGGGCGCTGACCGCCCGGGAACTGGGCGGTTCGCTGACCGCCCATAGTGAGGGGCCGGGCACGGGGGCCACCTTTGTGCTGGAACTGCCGGTGGGGCCGAAGGGGTGAGCCGCAATGGGTTGAAATGACGCTTCGCTGCGCTCCGGTCATTTGACTCCGTTGGTCAGTCGGCGACACTCCATGCGGGAGAGAACGCCCGGAAACATATTCGCGCCGGGCGCCCTTGAACTGAAGCTTGGGGAGGGGGGGGTATGCCGCCGATTCGCCAGCAGCCAACGCTCCCCGCGGCCGGATGGTTTCAAGTTCATGGGCAGGGGGCCATCGGCAGGCGGTTGGAAAGCCCACGCTTGGAAGGCTAATGCGACCAGGCATTCAGTGACGGGGCATCACCCCAAATTGCGCCGGTTGGTGGGGTGGGGCAACCCGGGGATTGACTTTGCGGCTGGCGGGCGGCTAATTCTTAGCCATTAGTTTGACCGAATACATCATTCTGGCCGCCAGTTCGCTGTTCGTGATCATTGATCCGCTGGCGACGGCCCCGGCGTTTTTGGCCATGACGCCGAATGAATCGCCGGCGCAGCGATTGCGCACGGCGCGGCTGGCCTGCACGGTGGCGGCGGGCATTTTGCTGGCCTTTTCCCTCACAGGGCCACTGATTTTCAAGGTCATGGGCATCACCATGCCGGCGTTTCAGATGGCGGGGAGCATTCTGCTGCTGCAGGTCTCGCTGGACATGTTGCGGGCGCAACGGTCGCGCGTGAAGGAGACGGATGAGGAAATGCAGGCCGGGGCGGACAAGACGGAGATCGCCATCACCCCGCTGGCCATTCCGATGCTGGCGGGCCCGGGGGCGATTTCCACGACGGTACTGCTGCAAAATGAGGCGGCCAACTGGGGGCAGCGTTGCGCGCTGTATTTGTGTATTATACTGGTGTGTTTTGTGTCCTACCTGGTGCTGCGGCTTTCGGCCCGGGGCGTCCAGTGGCTCGGGCCGATTGGCATGAGCCTGTGCATTCGCATCATGGGTCTGCTGCTGGCCTCGGTGGCGGTGCAGTTCATGCTGAACGCGATCAAGGCGTTTCGGCTGGAGTTGCTGGCGACGTAATGAGGGAAAGAAACTGCAAAATTCAAACTTCAAACTTCCGGGAAACTTCCAGGTTTAAGCTGCCAGCACAGCGGGGCGCGTGACTTCTGCCGATGGTTGAAATCAGCCGGGGGAGAGACATGGTTGAGCACTTGATGGGGGTAGGGGACAATCCGGGCGCCACTGAATAGGCCGAATCCTGATCGGGATGGCCGGGCCACTTTTTGACGCTGATTTGGCAAATTTGCTTTTCTTCAACGGTTGCCGGATTATGCTGCGAAAAATGATCTATACGCAGCCACGCCCTTCCATCCCGTTCGGGATCAAGCTCTTTCTGAGCGCTTTTATTCTGGGTGGTTTGATCGCGCTGGGGGTGGGCGGTTGGAATTTCGTCTGGAGCGTGCGGAGCGCATCGTGGCCAACGGTGGAGGGCGCGGTTTTAACGTCGAAGCTGGAAATGCAACAAGGTAACAAGGGGCCCACGTATTCCGCCCGGATTACCTATGATTACCAGGTGAAGGGCCGGCATTACGATGGCAGCCGGCTGGCCTTCGGGGCGCTCTCGTCTTCCATGGGGTATGAGCAAGGCATATTGGACCGGTATCCGGTGGGTGGCAAGGTGCGGGTCTATTATGATCGCAGCGACCCGGCTGAGGCGGTGTTGGAGCCGGGGTTGCATGGGGGCACCTGGGTCTGTTTCGGGGTGGGCACGGTCTTTGTGCTCAGCGGGGTGATGTTCTGGCAAATATTTGCCGCGGCGAGTCGCACCCGGCTGAGTTCATCCCCGGCAGCCAGTCAACCGCTCAGCCCCTCCGGGCAAAAGCCGCCGCTGCTGATGGGCCTCATTTTTACGCTGATGGGATCGGTTGTGGTCATCGGTGCCGGCTCGGATGCGGGGGCGAATTGGCTGGCGGTGATCATTGGCGGGCTCTTCACCATGGTGGGAGTGGTTTTGCTGGTAAAAAGCCGGGCGTAAGCACCGGGGGATTCAGCCCGGCAGTCTGGCCAAGGCGCCCCGCTTGAATGGGTGCCCTGGCTCGCGGCCATGCGGCGGTCAAGCTACGGCGTTGAATCCAATCCGCCAATGCGGGATGGTCGATTTGGCTGTCAAAAACCGCCAGCAGCGCGCGGATGTCGCGCCAATGCTTCGCGGGGTGGCAATCGGTTTGCACACCCAACCGGGCGCCGGGCGCCCCTAACCGCCGGCAAATAAATCACCAATTTCGCGGCCAAGTCCGGTTTTACCATTCAAATCCGTCGCCAAACCCGCCATACTCCCGCGCACAAATGGCGATTGAACTCACGGAGTCCCTCCTCAGCCAGGCGGCGGGGTGGGAGGTCATGAAAATGGCGCGGGCCTATCTCGAACAGGGCAAGGTGCTCAGTTCGTTTTGGGAGCCGCCGCTCTTGCGCGGGGTGGTGCAATTGGGCGACCTGTCGTTCCGGGCGTCCATGGTGATCAAGGATCACATCGACGTCGAAAATCTGTGCAACTGCCCGGACTCCCGGCGCTGGGGCAAGATTTGCGCGCATGGCGTAGCGGTGGGCTTGCATTGGATTAAATCCCGGCAACCCATGACCGCCCCGGCGGCCGCGGGGCCGCTGCGTTCTTCGGGCAAGCCCGGTCCGGTCGCGCCGGTGCGCAAGGTTTCCTCACTCCTGCGCGACCCGGCGGGCGAGCCGGCCGAGCTGTGCATCATTCTGCCGCAAAATTTTGAGCAGGCGGCGGCGCGCGGTAAAATCATGATGGTGCTGGAGGCCCAATGGGGTGGTGGCCGGTGTCCTTTGAACGCGCTGCCCAAGGGGCGGGCGTTTGCCTTCCCGGCGGCGGATGGCAAATTAATTGAGCAACTGGAAGTGCTGACCCAGGGGGAAACCCCGGCGGTGCTGCAAATTTCCGCCGCGGAATTTGCCACGCTCCTGCCCACGCTGACGGGGCATCCCCAAATCACGCTGGGCAAGTCACGGGCGGTCACGGTTTCCGGCATTCCCTGGCAACCGGCCTTGCGCGCCAGGTTGGAAGCCAATGGCGAGATCACGCTCGCCTTGAAACATCAAAGTGCCCCGCCGGTGCAAATCGGCGACTGGGTCTGGCAGGATCACCGCCTGGCCCCGCTGAATTTGTCGCCTGCGATGAAGGAAGTGTTGCAAAAACCCACGCGACTGGCACGGGGGCACGTGCCGCAATTTCTCGGGCAACAGTGGCCGCAGATGGCGGCGGCGGGCACGGTGGAGGCGAACTTTAAACTGGAAGATTTCACGCTGGAACCGCAATCGCCGCGCATTCTGCTGCATCTCAAGGGGGGCTCCACGCAGTTGACCGGCCTGCTGCAATACGCCTACGGCACACGCATTCTCACGGCGGGTGTGTCCGAGGCGGGCGAGAGCGTGTGGCTGCCGGATCCCGAGGTGCCCACGCGCTATTCCACCCGCGATACCGGGGCCGAACGCGCCGCGCTGACGCGCTTGCAACGCCAGGGGTTTGCCGGGCCGGACAGCCAGGGCAAATGGCAATTGAACGGCCAGTCGGCTGTTTTGAACTTCTTCGCCCGGGAATTTCCCAAGTTGCAGCGCGAGTGGCAGGTGACGCTGGAGGAGCAATTGCAAAACCGCACATTACCGAACATCGAGCGGATCGAGCCGCAGTTCGCCATCACCGCCTCCGGCATGGAATGGTTTAACCTGGGCGTGGTTTTTGCCGCCGGGAGTGGCGAGACTTTCACCCCGGCGGAAGTGCAGCGATTGCTGCTTTCCGGGCAAAATCACACGCGCTTGCGGAACGGGAAATTCGCAGTGATCGACACGGGGGCGCTGGCGGATTTGCAGGAGGTGTTGCAGGATTGCTCCCCGCAGCAGGATGGGCAGGGATACCGGATCGGCAACACCCAGGCCAGTTTTCTGGAGGCCACCCTGCGCCAGCATGACGCCTGGAAGGTGCAGGCCCCGGCGGCCTGGCGCGAACGGGCCGCCCGGCAGTCCGGCGAGGCGAAGCTGGAATGCCCGCCGCTGGGGCGGCTGGAAGCCGTATTGCGACCGTATCAAAAGCATGGCGTGGCGTGGCTGCGGTTTCTGCGGGAAAATAAATTCGGCGGCATTCTGGCCGACGAGATGGGCCTGGGCAAAACCCTGCAAACCCTGGCGTTTTTGCAATCGCTGCGCGCGGGCCGGGCGGGCGGGCCGCCGGTGCTGATTGTGTGTCCAACCAGCCTGGTCTTTAACTGGGTGGCGGAGGCCGTTAAATTCACGCCGCAATTAAAAGTTCTGGCGCTGCACGGTCCCGACCGGCACCGCCACTTTGCGGAAATCGCCGGGAGCGATTTGATTGTGACCAGTTACGCGCTCATCCGCCGCGATGCGGAGCGGTACCGGGCGTTTGAATTCGACACCGTGGTGCTGGACGAGGCGCAGCACATCAAGAACCGGCAGACGCAAAATGCCCAGGCGGTGAAGGCCATCCGGGCGCAGCAGCGCCTGGTGCTCACCGGCACGCCCATGGAAAATTCGGTGCTCGACCTGTGGTCCATTTTTGATTTTCTCATGCCCGGTTACCTGGGCACGGCCAAGGATTTTCGCGAGCGTTATGAGCTGCCGATTGCGAAGGAGAAAAATGCCGAGGCGCAGGCGCGGCTGGCGCGCCGGTTGCGTCCCTTCATGCTCCGCCGGCTGAAGAAGGAGGTGGCCGCCGACCTGCCCGCCAAGCTCGAACTGGTCTCCTTCTGCGAACTGACCGCCGAGCAGCGCGGGGTGTACCAACAGGTGATCGAGGCCAGCCGCAAGGAAGTGCTGGCGGCGGTGGGCGAACAGGGGCTGGCCAAGAGCCGGATGCTGGTGCTGACGGCACTGTTGCGCCTGCGCCAGACGTGCTGCGATCTGCGCCTGCTGAAGCCCGAGGGGGTTGATCCCGCCACCGCTTCCGGCAAGCTGGATTTGTTCAGCGAATTACTGGCCGAGATCATTGACGGGGGGCATCGCGTGCTGGTGTTCAGCCAGTTCGTGGGCATGCTGGCCCTGCTTAAGGACCGGCTCGCGGAGGAGGGCATTGAGTATTGTTATTTGGACGGGAGCACGACGCAGCGCGGCGCGGTGGTGGAGCGGTTTCAAAAAGACGCCACCATTCCGGTGTTTCTCATCAGTTTGAAAGCCGGCGGCGTGGGCCTGAATCTTACGGGCGCGGACACGGTCATTCATTTTGATCCCTGGTGGAATCCGGCGGTGGAAGACCAGGCCACCGACCGGGCGCACCGGATTGGCCAGACCCGGGTGGTCACGAGCTACAAGCTGATCACCCGCGACACGGTGGAGGAGAAGATTCTCACGCTGCAAAACCGCAAGCGCGAGGTCATTCAAGCCACGATTGGCGGCGAGGCGGAATTTGCCGAGAGCCTGAACTGGGAGGAGATCCAAGAATTGCTGGCGTAGGCCGGGGGCGCTATTGGGCGGGTTTGCCGGAGGCGGTGCGGGCCGTCGCCAGGACGGCGGCAAAGGCGGGTTTGGGCTGGCCGTTGCGGTCAAAGAGCAGGGGATAGTTGGTGCGCCCGCGGATGGGCCAGTCGTTCAGCCAGGAATTCCCGTCGGTCACCCCCCAGAAGGTGATGCGGCGCATAGCGTTCCGGTGCTGCAGAAACGTCTTGAACAGTTCGGCGTAGCGTTTGGCCAGGGCTTGCTGCACGGCGGCGGGCAGGCCGTTGGTGTAGGGATTCAGGCTGGCGGCGGGCTGATAATTCAGCGAGACGTCCGCCGTGACATTGCCGCTGGCGGCGGGGAGCACATTGACGTCCAGTTCGGTGATGTTGACCTTGATTCCCAGACGGGCAAAGGTGTCGATCGTCCGGCTCAATTCACCGGTGCTCGGCCAGTCCAAATTATAATGGCCCTGCAAGCCGATGGCGGTAATTTTTACGCCCTGGGCCTGGAGTTGTTGGATTAATTTGACCGCGCCCGCGCGTTTGTTCGCATTCTCCAGGGAGTATTCGTTGTAATACAGTTCGGCGCTGGGGTCGGCCGCATGGGCAAATTGATAGGCCTGGAGGATGAAGTCATCGCCGATGATTTTCTGCCATTGGGACTGGCGCCGGGTGCCGTCTTCCTCGATGGCCTCGTTGACCACGTCCCAGCCGCGGATGCGGCCTTGATACCGGCCAACGACGGTGGCGATATGGTCGTGCATGCGGCGGAGCAGGGCGGCGCGGGTGAGCGGCTGGCCCTGGTCGTCGTGAAACACCCAGTCGGGTGTCTGATTGTGCCAGACGAGGGTGTGGCCGATGATGAACAGGTGGTTGGTCTCGCCGAAGGCCACATATTGGTCGGGGAGGGTGAAATCGTAGTGGTCCGCGGCGGGATGGACACTTTCCCATTTGAGGACATTTTCCGGCGTGGCGGAGTTGAACTGGCGTTTGACCAATTCGGCCTCGGCCGCGTTGGCCCCGGTAAACTGGTCGGGATTCAAGGCGGCGCCAATCAGGAAATCCTTTTGAAATGCCTCCTTCAACGCGGGTTGGGCGGTCAGGTGGGGGGCCAGGGCCAGGCCGGTGGCCAGGAGGCACAGTTGAGCTGTCGTGGTCATGCCCGGGCCGCCTTCTGGCGGCGGGCGGCCAGTTCATCGGACATTTGAATGGTCATGTTTTTATTGATTTGATAGAGCACCAATAACAGGGTGCAGATGCCGAACAGAATGCCCACGACCACGCCGCTGCAAAACCGAAAGCCCTCGAGATTACGGGCCGAGATGGGCTGTTTGGCATCAAAATCGAAGAAGAGGGCCATGATCCAGAGCAGCGAGGAGGAACCCAGGGCCAGGCCGGACTTGAGGCCGAAGCCGATGGTGGCAAACACAATGCCCGTGAAGCGGCGGCCGGTTTTCCATTCTGAATAATCGGCCACGTCGGCGTAGATGGCCCAGATGAGGGGGATTGTGGGGGCGTAAACGACGGCGCTGAGGATGGTCAGCACCACCATGCCGGTGATGTTTTCCGGGGCCAGCAGGTACAGGGCCAGGGCGGTCAGGGTGGAGAGGCCAAAGCCGGTCACGGCGATGGCCTTCTTGCCGAAACGGCGGGCGAGCGAGGGGGAGAGCATGATCACGACGATGGTCACGGCGGTGCCAATCATATTGATGATGCTGTTGGCGACGTCGGCGACATTGGAATTGGCCAGGTCATCCCGGGTGCCGTGGACGATGTAGCCGAGCCATTCCAGCGCGCCCCCGGGAGCCGGGGCGCCGGGCGCGAGGGCGGGGGCGGTGAGCCCCAGTTTCTGCACAAAATCATACATGGCGGCCTTGTCCGCGTAGTGATGGTAGTAGTTATACAATGCCCCGCCCCGGAAGGAGAGGATGGCAAAGTGCACCACCGTCATGCAAAACATCACGAGCCAGGGGCGGTTGCGGATGAGGTCGGAAAAATCCTGCCGGGGGGAGGATTCGGTGTCCCTGGCCGGTTCGATGCGTTCGCGGCAGGTGGTGAAGGTGATGAAAAACAGCACCAGACAGAGCACCGCCCAGAGGGTCATGGTCATCTGCCAGCCAAACTGGCGGTCATGGCCGGCGGCGAATTTGGCGACCAGCGGCAGGGTGAAGCCGCCCACGATGAACTGGGCCGCATTGACCGCAATGAAACGGTAGGAATTGAGCTTCGCCCGCTCATTGACGTCGCCGGTCATCACGCCGCCGAGGGCGGAGTAGGGCATGTTGTTCATGCTGTAGAGGGTCATCAGCAGGAGGTTGGTGATGGCGGCATAGGCGATCATGGCGGCCATGCCCCAGCCTTTGGGCGTGGTGTACGCCAGCACCATGACAATCGCCCAGGGAATGGAGGTCCACAACACCCAGGGCCGGAACCGGCCCCAGCGGGTGCGGGTGCGGTCGGCGAGCACGCCCACGAGCGGGTCGAAAAAGGCGTCCCAGAGCCGGGCGGCCAGCAGGATCGTGGCGGCGGCGGAGGCGCTGATGCCGAAGACGTCGGTGTAGAAATTCGCCTGGAACAGAATCATCGTCATGAAGACGAAATTCGCCGCGGCGTCCCCGGCACTGTAGCCGGCTTTTTCAAGGAAGGAGAGTTTTTGGGTGCCGGCACTCATAGACTGTTATTTATTTGACCACCGTTAAGCGGACCTTTTGCAAATCGACGTCGCGCGAGGAGGTGCCGACCATGATTTCAAAGTCACCGGGCTCCACGACATATTTCATGTGCACATCCCAAAAGGCCAGGGAATCGGCATTGATGGGCAGGGCCACCGTGCGGGTTTCACCCGGCTGCAAGGTGATTTTCTCGAATGCCTTGAGTTCCTTCACCGGCCGGGTGACGCTGCTGACGCAGTCCCGGATATACAGTTGCACCACTTCCGTGCCGGCGCGCGCGCCCGTGTTGGTGACGTCCACCAGCGCCTGCGTGGCGCCCGCCAGGGGGATTTGCGAGTCGGCCAGCCGTAGGTTGGTCAGCGCGAAGCGGGTGTAGCTCAGGCCAAAGCCGAAGGCATACAGCGGTGAGACTTCATCGAACAGGTACCCGCGCCGGGCGGACGGCTTGTGATTGTAAAACACCGGCAGGTGGCCGACGGAGCGGGGGACGGAGATGGGCAGTTTCCCACCGGGATTGTGCGCGCCAAACAGCACCGACGCCACGGCCCGGCCCGCTGCCTCGCCCAGATACCAGCATTCCAAAATGGCGGGCGCATGTTGCGCCGCGTGGTTGATGGAGATGGGGCGGCCATTGAAGAGCAGCACCACCACCGGTTTGCCGGTGGCGAGGAGCGCCTGAAGCAACGCCTCCTGGCGGCCAAATAAATCGAGGCTGGTGCGGTCGCCCATGTGCTGGAGCGACCAGGCTTCCCGGGTGATCTGTTCGTTATCGCCGATGGCGAGGATCACCACGTCCGCCGCCTGCGCCACGGTTACCGCCTCGGCAATCTGCCGGGCATCCTCCGCCGGATCCGCCGGGGTCACGGCATCCTGGTTCCAGGACCCGCCAATCGTGATTTTGCAACCCTCGGCATGGGTGACGGTGACGTTTGGACCGGCCTGCTCGCGAATGCCATCCAGCACGGTGCTGAAACTGGCCGGCTTGCCGCTGTAGCCGCCCAATAATTCGCGGTTGGCATTCGGGCCAATGACGGCAATGGTTTTTAGCGTCGCCGGGTTCAGCGGCAGCAGATCGCCCTCGTTTTTCAGCAGGGTGATGGCTTCCTGGGCGGCGCGCAGCGCGAGGGCCTGGTTGGCCGGGCTGCCCACGATGCGCTCCGCCTCGGCCGGATCCACGTAGGGATCTTCGAACAAGCCCAGCTTGAACTTGTACAACAGCATCGGGGCCACCAATTCGTCCAGTTGCGACTCCTGGAGCACACCGGTGCGGACCAGTTCCACGAGGTTCAAATAACAATCCGGGTCCGGCAGCTCGATGTTGACCCCGGCCCGCACAGCCAGGGCGCAGGATTCGGCGCGGTCCTGCGCCACAAAATGTCCGTGGGTGTCCGGACGGTAGCCCAGTTCCCAGATCGCGTAATAATCCGAAACGACAAAGCCGGTAAAGCCCCATTCCTGGCGCAGGACGGTGCGCAACAGCCATTCACTGGCATGCGAGGGCACGCCGTCAATTTCGTTATAGCTGGCCATTATGCTGATGGCCCCCGCCTGTTGAATGCAGGCCTGGAAAGGTTTGAGGAACGTTTCGCGCAACACGCGCTCGGAGACATTCACGGGCGCGCAATTCATGCCGGACTCCGGCTGGCCGTGCGCCGCAAAATGTTTCAGGGTGGCGATGAGGTGTTTGCGGTCGGTGGTGGTGGTTTCTGCGGGGAAGGCGTCGCGCCCCTGAAATCCCCGGACGGCGGCCAGGCCCAGCTGGGTGACCAGCCACGGGTCCTCGCCAAAGGTTTCCTCCACCCGGCCCCAGCGCGGGTCCCGGGCCACGTCCACCACCGGGGTAAGGGCCTGGTGCGCGCCGCGCACGCGGGTCTCTTCCGCCGCCATGGCGTACAGCGCCTCCACCAGCGCCGGATTAAAAGTTCCGCCCAGCGCAATGGGCTGGGGAAAACTCGTGGCCCCGATCGCGGCGTGCCCATGGAGACACTCCTCATGGCAAATGACCGGAATGGGCAGGCGGGAATGCTCCCGGAAAAACTTTTGAATGGCATTGGCCAGTTCGGCCGTGCCGCGCGGTGACAACCCCTTGTGCGCATCCGAGGGCTTGCTGCCCGCGTCGCTCGGCCGCCCGATTTGACCGATACCATGGCCGGCGGCAAAGGCGGCCTGGGCCTTGGCCAGGTCAAAAAGCCCGTTGGGATCGACCAATTTCGTGGATTTGTCCTGCCAGACGCACATCATCTGGGCGGCCTTTTCCTCGAGCGTCATGCGGGCCAGCAAATCCTGCACCCGCGCGGCGGCCGGCAGTTGGGGGTTTTGCCAGGGCGGGACGCTGGCCGCCGGTCGATCATTTTGCTTATTCAATCAGTAGTAGGGTTGGTTTTGCTTAATAATGCCCCGGAGCCACCGGCTGACGGCAAGCAAAATCGGCGGGACCGGCCTGGTGCCGGCCCGCCCGGTGGACTCCAGGGCATGGGGTGCCCCAGGCACCCTCAAGGTTGGGGGAGAATCTCGATGCCGTTGATTTGCGGATTTTCGATGCTGGGCGTGAAGGTGATCGTCAGCTTGCCATCGGTAACTTCCACGGGCACGGATTCCACATAGGCAGTGAAGGGGCCGCCGGCTTTGGCCCAGACATCAAAATCTTTGAACACCTGGCCCTGCACATTGAAGGAAAACACGCGCTGGCCGGGGCCGGTGATGCCGTCATAGCATTCGGCAAAATGCAATTTCACCAGGTATTTCCCATTGGCCACCGGGGTGGAGAACGAATCCATGGAGTAATGCTCCGAGCGGTAGATGGCCGGGTCTGCGGTATTGGTGATGGTGAGGTCGGCGCGTTCGATGCTGTCACCGCCATTGAAGCCTTTTTCCGCGGCCCAGACATTGCCCTTGGAGTCAGTATAAGGAGCTTCACTGCCAGCTTTGATGCGGATCACGCCGGGGGTGGTTGGCGGAGCGGCGACCACGGGAGTGGTGGCGGGTGCCGGGGCGGCGGCGACGGCCGGGGGAGTGGTCGCGTTGCTCGTCGTGGAGGTGGTGGTGGTGCTGCAACCGGCGACCAGGAGCGCCAGCGCGGGGGCCAGCAGCAGTTGACTAAAGAATCGGGCAAGTGGTTGTTTCATAAATATAGTATCGTATTGGTTGGATGGCAGATTGAGATTTAATCTTAGGCGGAAAGCCGGGGCTGGCACCATCGGACAAATGTCGTATGCTCAACCGCGCGCACCCGCCGGGCGCATGGTCTGGCCGGGTTGGGAGCGGAGGTATTTGGCAGCGGCTTCCGTGCGGCAGCGAACGTGCAATTTTTCGTAAATATGCATCAAGTGCGTGCGCACGGTGGCAAAACTGATTTTCAAACGGTCGGCAATTTCCTTGTTGGCGAGGCCCTCGGAAAGGAGGGCCAGAATTTCCAGTTCGCGGGCGGAGAGTTGTTCGGTGCCGGAGGGGGCCACGGGTTCTTCCCGGAAGGAGCGCACCACCAGACGGGCAATCTCACTGGTCATGGGGGCGCCGCCCGCCCGCACTTCCGCAATGGCGTCGAGAATTTCCTGCTCCTCGGCCCGTTTCAGCACGTACCCGCAGGCACCGGCTTTCAGGGCCTGGAAGATCATTTTGATGTCCTTGTAGACGGTGAGCATGATCACTTGCAAATCGGGCATCACCTCGCGGAGGCGGGCGGTGCAAACGATGCCTGAATCCCCGGGCAAATGAATGTCCATCAGGACCACGTCCGGCTTTTGCAACGGCAGCTTGATCATCGCCTCCTCGGCCGATCCGCACGTGCACACACATTTCAGACCGGGGGTGCCCCCCACAAACTCCGCGAGGTACTGGCGGAGGGTGGCGTTGTCTTCCACGATGGCGACTTTGGTCATGGGTTCGATGATGGCTGAGCCTAAGCTTTGGGCGGGCATGGCGGTTTGGCGAGCAAAAAATCAGGGAGTGTTAATAATCTCCACACTAAACGGGGCGCGCAGGAATGCCAATCGGACAATCGTCGTATGCCCCGCCCCGGCGGGGAACTGCTGGCATCAGACGGCCAACGGCCGGGCCGGCGCCAGAGCGGGGAGCGGCAGGGCAATCGTTACCCGGGTGCCCTGGTTGATTTGCGAGGTGACCTCGCAGCGGCCGCCCATTTGGGCGAGGCGGGCCGGCAGATTCTTGAGGCCGTGGCCATCGCTGAGGCCCGTGGCAAAGCCGCAGCCATTGTCGGTGATGGTGATTTCCAAGCCGGTCGCCACCACCGCCACTTGGAATTCCACTTCGGTGGCGCGGGCGTGCTGCACGATATTGTGGAGCGTTTCCTTGATGGCCAGGAACAAATCATGCCGCACCCGGCCATCGAGCGTGGCGGCCGGCAGGGCCACGGGAATCCGGAACCGGCAGGCAATATCCGCGTTGGCCAGGTAATCGCCGGTGTAACCGCTCAAATAATCCGCGAGGGATTGCAGGGAGTTTTCCTCGGGGTCCACCGCCCAGACGATGACATCCAGCGCCCCGATGAGGGAGCGGGCCTTGTGACTGATGTCGCGAAACAGCCCGGGGTTTTTTTCATCCTTGCCGCCGGCATTCCGGGCCCCCCGGCTGGCCAGCACCCCGATTTCCGTCAGGCTCGAACCCAGATCATCGTGCAGGTCCCGGGCGATGCGCGAGCGCTCCGCCTCCAATGCCCGCTGGCGTTCCGCCGCTTCGCGCTCACGAATTTCCCGGTGCAGCAGGCGGGTGCGCTGTTCCACCTGCCGCCGCAACTGGGTGATCCAGACCAGGGCCAGCAGCAAGACAAACAGCAGCAACGCCACCAGCCCCAGCATGCGGGAGAGCGTCCACCAGGAGGGCTGGCTCAGCACGGTAATATCGGCCGGCGAGTTGACCAATAATTCGAAGGCTTCCAAGGCCCGTCCCGGGGTGGGCTGGCGGATTTGGCCGGCGCAAACGCCCGTCACCGCCAGTAAACTTCCGGGCCGCCAGTCCGGCTGATCCAACCCGTCATGGGGCAGCCGGGCCACAAAGAGAGCGGTGCCGGATTGCAGTTCCAAAACGAGGGAGCCCACCTCGGCGTGGCTGCCCAGCAATTTTCCGGTCAATTGCACGCGGGTGGCATCATTCGTCGTTTGCAGAGCGTCCGCCCGGGTGATTTGCGGGGCGGGGGGCAGCGGGGCGTGGCCGGTTTTCCGGTAGACCGCCCCACGCAGCACCGGGGCCAGTCCCCGAATCTCCGGGTAACCCACGGCCTCGACGAGATCGCCTACCTGGACGTCGGCCAGCGCCATGGGGAGCACGCACAAACCGGATTTGCCATCCATGAGATAAAATTGGCGGGGGTCGGCATAAACCACCTGGCCGCCGACTTTGAACCGGGGAAACGCCGTGTCCCGCACGTCAAAGTGCAATAATTCCCGCGCGGTTTTACGCGGCGCATCAAACACCTCCCGGGGCGCGGGATTTTCCACGTTCAGGGTCGAATCCAGAATGCGAATCAGTCCCGGGCGGACCTCATGGGTTTCGGCATCCCAACTGGCGAAGAGGGTCCCGCGAATCCGCACGTGACTGTTCAAAAAGGGTTTCAGCATCGCCTCATCTTGCAGGTCCAGTTTCACCCGCAACCGGCCTTCCGGCAGGAGCAGGACCAGTTCATTGGTGGCGACCGCGGTGACCACCCCCTGGATTTCCACCCATTGCACATCCAGGCTGCCATTATTCAACTGATTCCACGTTGGCCGGACGGGTTCGGGCAGCTGGCCGGGGCCGAGGAATTTCAGGGATTCCGCCATGATGGTCGGGGCAAAATCCCCGGGCATTGTATATCCCGTGGCCTCCCAGAGTTCCCCCAGCACCGGCACCAGGTTGCTGGAGATTTTGCTGATATTAATAAAGATCCCCCGGGTGTCATCCTGCAGGGAGAGATTGCCGTAATCGCGGGTGGCGGTGCTGGTGACCACGCCCCGCAGCCGCACTGGCAGCTGGCGGGACGCCTCGTCGCGGCTGAGCCGCTGCACTTGCTCCGCGGAGGTGAGCAAGCCAGGCGGCTGGCCGGTTTGGGGGCAGGGTTCTAAAATGTGCAGGTCCGCCGCACCCAGCACCACCAACTGGCCCAGCACCGGTTGCTGTTCGAGGGTCAAGCTGTTGCGCCCCAAGCCGCTGACCCGGATGCGGGCATGCAGCAGGCTGGCCGGGTCGAGGCCGGCGGCATCCAGCAACCGCACCGGCACCACTTCGCTGCCCGAGCGCAGTTCCATTTGCAGGCCCAGGCCGTTTTTGGCCAGGTAATTCACCCGGCCATCCAGGGTTATCCAGCGGCCCCGGCCCGCCTCGGGAATCGCCTGGCCCGCCCGGACCTCCAGCGGGGCGGGGGCCGCGGCGTGGTCCAGGCGTTCCAGCACCGGATCCTCCTCATCCAGAAAGAGCAGCGAACCGTCGTCGGAATTAAGTTGAAACTGGTAGGTGCCCTCCCGGGGTGCGCGAAACCAGCCGGTAAAGCGCAGGCCGACATATTCCGGGTGTGGACAAAAGTCCAGGTTCAAGTCCGGGAGGATGCCGGCGGCCACGGCGGGCAGGAGATTGAAATTGGGCACGGACTCCCAAAATCCCTCATAGGCGGCCACCTGCAAACCAGCTGATAAATTCGTGGAACTTGCAGGCGCATTGGTGGGCCGGTGCCAATAGGCCGTCACGGGCACCTTTTGGAGGGGAATTTCGGGGCCCGAGCAGGTGAATTCCAAGCCATAATCAAACAGGCTGTTAAACCACTCCAACCGCAGAGGGTGGTAGCCGGCCGATAATTTAATCTCACCCCTGGCCAGCCGCCGCGGATGGTGGCCGTCGTCATTGACCACCGGCACGGCGGACAGTTCCACCCCCGTGTCACGCGGACGCAGCCAGCCATGCGGCGCGGTGACGCGAATCTGATCCCCCGGTTGCAGTGGCGGCGTGGGGGTGTCGAATTGCAAAATCTCGACGCCAGTGGAATCCTTCACCAGCAGGGCTCCCACCTCGGTCCGCGAGGTGCTGCAAACGGTGACCGCCAGGCGCACGTCCGCCAGCAAGCGGTGGCCCCCTGCCGTGAGGCTTTGCAGTTGCTGCAGGTTGGTGACCGTCGCGACTGGGTCAGCCCCGACTGGGCGACTGATCAATACCCCCGCCCAGGCCAGGGCGGGCAGCAGCCGGCCGGCCCATCGGCCCAGTCGTGATCGCTGCGGCAGGGAGGGCGATGGATTGGTCAGGGCAGGCATTACAGCGGCATATTAACGCACAACCAAGTTTTGGTGCAACCCAGCAAATCCCCCGGCCCAAAGGAAAGGGGCGGCCAGAATCCTGGCCGCCCCCTTAACCAAACCAAAACCCCGCTGAATCGCAAACGCTCTATTTGTGAGCGGTCGTGAGATTCATAAACCAGTTGAGGTCATTTTTGCCGTCTTTACTGGGCAAGGCATTGATGCCGGCACCGGTGGTCAGCCGGTAGGTGGTAATCGCCGGATCCGTCCATTTTTTAATCTGGGCGTGACCATCGGCAAAGGAGATGCCGCCGGCACCATTGTGATAGGTGGCGGGAACATCCGTCCAGGCCGAAGCCACCGGCGAACCAGTGGTGCCCGAGGTTAATTCCAGAAAAAAGGCATCGTTGATGCTGTAGGGATTTTCGTCGATGAAAACCCACAAATTGGCCGAGCCGGGGTGGACCAAATCCGAATCTTTTTTGTAGATGATATAGTCCGTGCCGTCCATGTTGACATCATTCACGCCGGGGTTGATCCACGAATTCATCGACATGCTGCGCACCCGGGCATCGCCCCGGCCGCCAATGGCATAGGCCGTGCCGTTAATGTAAGTGCTGGTGTCCGCCGGGCAGCGGTAAACGCCCACACTGTTTAAAGCCGGATAAATCTGGCCAATTTTGATAAAGGCCGTGTTGGTGGGATCACCAGCCGGGGCTTGGGTATCCATGCGGCCGGGGCACCATTGGGGATCCGGATTTCCCAGCAGGGATGCGGGCTGATAGCCCTCGTCACCGTTTTGTGGCAAAGAACCCCGGTTATCATTGGCATAAATGATCCAGCCGATCATCAGTTGTTTCATGTTGTTCACACAACCGATGCCTTGCGCCTTCTGCTTGGCTTTGGCCAAAGCCGGCAACAACATGGCCGCCAAGATGGCAATGATGGCAATAACCACCAGTAGTTCGATCAGCGTAAAGGCTGAAGCGCGGCCACGCCGCAGATTTTTTTTCATATAGTTGAATTGGGTTGTTGATAATTTTCCGCTTTGCTCCATTAAAGTCAAGTCTGGTTTGTGATGTTTTATGTTACAAAAAAAGAGGCTGGCGGTCCGAGGACCGCCAGCCTGTGAGGGGAGGATTTAATCCTTAGGGATGAACCATCCGGTAGAACACATTCGTTTGCGTCGGATCAAGCGTAATGACCTGCTGGGTGGTGGCGGCCGAGCCGGGCACCGTGAACCAGCTATTGCTGCTGCCCAGGGAGACCGAGTTCGATTGCAGCAACCAGCCCTGATAATTGGCCGGCCAGCTGAGGGTCAAATGATTGCCAGAGAGACTGGCCGTAATGTTCGTGCCGGTGGACGGCAGCGGATTGACGATGACGCTCAGCGTGCCGTTCACGGCGAGTTTGGAAGCGTCCCAGATCAGGCCCGGGCCCGGATCCGGCGTGATGGTGGCAAAGCTGCCGGCGTACGTTCCCGCCCGGAAGAGCTTGAACGAGTCGCCCGCCGCGAGGGCCACCCCGGCATTGTTGGTGTATACCCGGAGGGTGCCGCCATAGGTCAGCGTATTGGTCACGATGACCAGCGAGTTGGAAACCACCGTGGCGCTCTTGTAGAGGTCCGCGATGTTCGTGCTCTGCGCCTGGAAGGTCAGGTTGTTGCCAATGCCCATGTACTGGTAATTGGTCGAACCAATGGCCCCGGCCGTGAGCGTGGCGCCCGCACCGACCACCACACTGCCGACAATGTAGGAACCATTGTCGCCGCGCAGGGTCTGGTTGGCGTTCAAGGTCAGCGTGCCGTCCACGCGACTGGCCACACTGATATAACCCGGGCTGGCCTGGCCGGGGGCGATACCCTGCATGTAAATGCTGGGCACATGCGTGATGGAGCCATTCCCCAGCAAGCTCAGGCGGGAGCCGGCGCCGGAGTTGCACTGCGGCACGGTGATGTTGCCGGCGAACGTGTTCGAGGCGGCGAGGTTCACATAGGCCTGGTATTGAATATAGAAAGTACCCGAGCCGCTGATCACGTTGCTGTAGTTGATGGTCCCGTAATAATTGCCGTTGTTGTTCACGGTGCAACCACTGGGGATGTTGAGCGGGCTGCTGATGTTCAGCACGCCGCTGCCATAGTTCATGTTCAAGGTGGCGCTGGGCAGCAGGTTGATGGTGCCCACGATGTTGTTTTGACCGCCACTGCCGCTTTCGGTTTGAATCACGGCATTGTTGCTGCAGATGATGTTTTTATTCAGGGGGTTGGCCGCCTGGTAGAAACTCAGCTTGCCGCCGTTGCCGATGTAGATGTTGTTGCTCGGGTTGCCCAGGCCGGAGGAGCCGGTCTGATAGCTGAGCGTGCCGTTGACAATGGAAATGTCACCCAGGTTCGGACTCACCGTGGTGCCGACCAGGCCGAAGTAGCCCGAGCCGACCTTGGTCAGGGTGTAGTTCGTCGAAGGCGAGTTTAACTGGTTGGCCCCGCTGCGGATATCGAAACGGTTGCTGCCGCCAATGGTGGCACTCCCCGCGAGGGTCACACTGCCCGGGCCGTAAGCCGAGGCGGCGTTGGTGTAGTTGGCCACCAGGGTGCCCAGGCCGTTGAAACCCGCGCCACTAATGGTGCAGGCCAGCGCGGTGGGATTCTGGTAGTTGAAGTCCAGCACCCCGTTGCCGGAAACCGCCACGGTACCGGAGGAGTTGTTCAAGGAGCCGGCGTTGCCCAGCTTGACGGTGCCGCCCACGATGGTCGCGCCGCCAATGAAGGTGTTCGGACCGTTGCTCAGCAGCAAGGTGCCGGTGCCTTCTTTCAGCAGAACGGTGGAGCCGGTGATGTTGGAGCCGGTCAGTGTGTAATACTTGTTCGTATTGTTGACGATCAGCAAGGACGGTGAAACCGGCGTGGTCAGGTACACGTTGGTAACGGATGAAGAATCATCAAACGTCACCGCGTCGCCGGGATTGTAAACCGTGGCCGCGCCGCTGAGCTGCCAGTTGGCCGTGGTGGAGAGGTCCCAGCCATTGTTGGGACTGCCGGTCCACACCAGGGGGCTGCCGCCGGGCACCACCAGGTCGATCGAGTTATTGGCCACATTGTTGGTCAGGTAGCCGGGAATGCCCCGTGCGCCCGCCGAGCCCAGGGACAGGTTGGCCAGCGAACCGCTGATCGTGCCGTACTTGATCAACGGAAATTCGCCGGCATTGGCATAAGCCGCGCCCGCCACGATGATGGAATTAACGCCCGAGAGCACCAGGTTGGTGGCCGTTACCGGCGCATTGGTGGGGTTGAGCGTGGTCACGCGGGACAGGCTGAGGGTCGCCCCGGTGGAGGAACCGAAGTTTAAAGCCGCCATGGGCACCGTGACGTAACCATTTTGACCGGGAACATCCAGGATGCCGGCGTCGTTGATGGTATAAGTCCCGCCGCCCTGCTGCGCGGAGCTCAGGGACAGTTTGCCGCCCGTGGCGCCGCCGACCACCACGGTCGGGCCGGTGTACGTATTCGCGCCGTTGAGCACAACCGAGTCACCGGTCGCGATGGTCGCGGTAATGCCACCCACGCCGGAGATGCCGCCGTTGAAGGTTTGTTTGGCATAGGTCGGCACGTTGTTCGGAGCGCCACCATAGGTGGCCGTGCAATGCAGGGTCAGATTGCCGTTCAAGGTGACGCTGCCATTGTAAGTGTCTTGGAAGGCCTGGCCGTAGTACGGTCCGCGGTCGTCGTAAATCTGGCCGCCGTTATTGGCGATGACGATATTGTTGGGGACAATGATGCCCGTCCAGCTACTCGGATCCCAGGAGTCGCTATAAGCGTTGTTGGAATAGATCAGCGTGGCCGCGGTGCCCAGCCAGTTGAGATTGCGGTTGTAGAAGTACACCCCGCCGCCCGCAATGGTGAAGCTGGACAAGGCCGAAGAGGCGCTGGCTTTGAATACCAGCACGCCGCCACCCACCTTGGTCAGGTTGTGGCCATTACCAGCCAGACCGTTCACGCCGTTGTTACCAATGGCAAACCAGTTGCCCGGACCGCCCACCGAGGCGTCCGAGGCGAGGCTGACCGCATTGGCGCCCATTTCCGTGCCGCCGAGGTAAGACCAGCCAGCGTCACTATAGAGGGCTCCGGTGTTGGCCGCCCCGGTGCCGAAACCATTCAGCACCACGGGATTATTGGTCACAAAGATGCTGGCGCCGCCGAGATTCAAGGCCGCGCCGCTCGCGACCGTGGCCACCGGCGTGCCCGGCAGGGGCAGCCCCAAACTGTTGGTCAGCGTCTGTTTCACCACGCCCTGATTGATCAGGGTGCCGCCCGTGTAGGAATTGCCGCCGGAGAGGGTCACCACATTGGTGTTGTTATTCACCACGGTGCCGGCCCCGCTAATGGGGTTCTGCACGGCCAGATTGTTGGTCAGATTAAACACCAGGATGCCTTCGTCATCCACGGTGCCGACGCCCAGGGAGCCGTTGCCATCATTGTTGCCGATTTGCAACGTGCCGGCCGAGATGATCGTGTTGTTATAAGCACTGGCATTGGTCGTGTCCAAAATCAGGGTGCCCGTGCCGTTCATGGTCAGATTGCCACCGTTCAAGGGGCCGTTGCCCGTAAACGTAATGGTCTTGGCGGTCACCACTTGCATCGGGCCAGGGTTCACCGACGTGGTCACGTTGATGATGTTGGTCGCGGCCGTGTCGTTGAACAAGAGGGCGGCGTTATCCGCAAACAGGACTTTGGTGCTGGCATAGGTCCAGTTGGTGGTCGTGTAATCCCACAGATTGTTCTTGGTGCCCGCCCAGGTGGTGATGGGCGCGCCCGTGATCTTCAGATCAATGGATTTGTTGGCCGTATTGGTCACAATCTGCGCCGTAATACCGCCGCTGATGGTGCCCAGCACGAAGGCGCCGGAACCGGTGTGGGTGGTGTATTTAATCAGCGGGAACTGGCCCACGGAGAGGTTGTCGGTGCCGGTGATGTTGATCGTCACCGTGCCGCTGGCGTTCAGGACGCCCGTGCCGTTGGTGGCGGTGATCACCGGTTTGGCCGGGGTGCCAAAACTGTTCAGATTGATGTTCAGGGTAATACCGGCGCTGGCACCCGCCAGCGTGGCTCCGGTGGCCCGCAAGGAAGAATTGGCCACGCGATAATCCAGGGTCAGGATCGTGCCGTCAGCCAGGTTCAGCAAGCCGCCCGTGCCAGTCACGCCGGTGGGAATGAAGCTTTCCAAGCTGCCACCGAGGACGGAGATGCCGCCCGCGAAGCTGCTCACGCCCGTGAAGGTGGAGGTGCCGGCGACGTTGACCAAGCTCAACGCCCCGCCGCCACTATTGCCTACGGCGCCGGTAAAGGTCGCGCCATTCAGCAAGGTCAGGGTGGCCGGGGTGGCCGAACTGTTGTCAATCGCCCCCTGGGCCTGGCCATCGTCGTAAATGGCCGTGGCCGTGGCATTGTTGCCATTCACATCCAGTTTGCCATTGTTATAAACAAACAGCGTGGTGCCGGGCAGGGCATAGGGTGAGCCCAATTGCAGGGTGCCCGCCGAAATCGTGGTGGAACCCGCATAGCTGTTGGAACCGCCCAACAATAGCGGACCCGGCCCGATCAAGGTCAGCGCGCCCGGACCCGAGATGTTCCCAAGCAGCGACATGGTGTTGTAGTGCACACCGATGGAGCTGTCCGAGGCGAGCGTGATGGTGTTCGTAAACACGGCCACCAGCGAGTTGTTGGCCGGATTTTGATAGCTTTGGAAATTGGCATCCAAGGCCCCAGTATTATTGACGCCGGTGCCGTTCAGGATGAGCGGATTGGGCACGGGCAAAACGGTCCCGTTATATTTACCGAGGGTGCCGCCGGCATCCACGGTGATCGGAACGGAAGCGCCGCCCCAGGAGGTGGTGGCCTTGTCGTCGGAGAGGGTCGCGCCCGCGGCGATTTCAATGGCACTGCCCTTGAACGCCGTTTCATTGTTGGCGATGGTCTGCCAGCGGCCCGTGCCAATCACGGTCCATTTGAAGCCCGGGGAGCCCATGTTGCCCGTATAGTCATAGCGATCGTAGCCGCGGGCGGTGGTGCCCACGCTGGAATCAGCGGTGAAGGCAAAGGTGGGGCCGGAATAGTAACTGCCGTAGTCGGCAATGTAAGATCCGCCAGCCATGGTAAAGCTGCCGTTGTCATTTTCGGCCCAAACCAGACCGTTGCTGATCGTGGTGCCGCCACTGTAGGTCTTGTTCGTGAGGTACAGCGTGCCATCACCAATCTTGATGAGGGAACCCGCGCCGCTCACCGTGCCGCCCACGGCGATGTCATCACTCAGGTTCGCGCCGGTTATATCATTGCTGGAGGTGTTAAAGGTCACCGCACCGCTCAGCACCAGCGGCAGGTTAATGGTCTGGATTTGATTCGTGGTATCGTTTTCCACCAACCCAGTCAGGGTGGCTTCGTTGCCGGTCAGGGTGAAGGGAGCCGCGGTGGGGCTGAAGACAATCCCGTTGAACAGGGTGTCCGCCGCAAAATCGTTGTTGGGAGTGGTTTGGCTGCTGCCGGCGAACACGAGGCTGTCGCCTGCCGCCGGAGCCGTGCCGGCCTGCCAGTTGCCTGCGGTGGACCAGTTGGCGTCGGTACCGCCACCAGTCCAGATGTCTTGCGCGCCCGCGCGCCCGGCGGCGGCGGCCACCAGCAAGCTGGCCAGGCCAACCTGCCAGCTGGATCGTTTAATGGTTGAGTGATGTTTCTTCATGTTGTTTTTAGTTAATGTTTGTCGACAAGAGTTTAGAAGCCAATACGCGAGTTGATGACTTTTCAGTTGTTGTTAGTTATGGGATTACCGTGGAAAACTACCCAAATGCCAAGGGAATGCCTATACGACAAACGTCGTACTCCCTTTGAATGGGCCTGACCGAGGGGATGGGCCATCTTGGGTCGGTGGCAATTTTGGCCTGCCGGCCGGCCGGCAAAGGGGCGGTCTTCGGTCCGGCGGTCAGTCCCGGCCCGCCAGCACCATGGTACGGCAATTATCCGGCTACCAGGCCGCAATCTGTGGCCAGAGCGGTTTCAAGTCCCGGTCGGCCAGGGCCATTTGCTGAATTTCCTTTTTACCCCCCAGAACCAGTGCTTGTTGCAGCCAGGCCAGGGCGGCGGTTTCATCGCCCAACTGGCAGTCATAACAGGCTAAATTATAGGCAATCACCGTTTCTGTGGGGAAGAGCGCCTGGGCCCGGACTAGAATCTCGCGCGCCGCCGGGATGCCCCCGTTTGGTTTGCGTCGCACCGCATAGGCCAGCGAAATCCACGCCCCCGCCTGCCGGGAATGCCCTTCCACCAGCACGGCCGCCACCTCGGCGGCTAGTTCCCAGCGGGCGGTGCGGGCGTACAACTCATAGCGCACCGTCAGCACATGCGGGTGGGTCCGCAACTCGGCGGGGATTTGCCGCAATTCGGCTTCCGCTTCTTGAAAATTGCCCAGCTCCGTCCAGCCCTGGGCCGCCAGCAAATAATGACTGGCGGGTGGTTCAATGGGGTCGACCATGCCTCATTTTGCCCGGAACCCCCGCCGGTGGGAAGCCCGTTCCCAGGGTTGCCACTCAAATTATCGCTGGTGAATCCTGAGCCAGGGACTGGGTACGCCCTTGGGGGTGGCCCCGCGCCGCCGGACCAAAACAATCCTTTTGTTTTGACCGGTATCTGGCAAAAATGCACCGACATGATTTATTTTCTGCGCCAAATCTGGGGCTTTGTCCGGCCCTATCGCGGACGTTTTTACCTGGGCCTGTTGTGCGGTGTTTTTTATGGGCTGACTCAGGGATTACTGCTGGGCGTTTTGCAAGTGGTCATGGATTTGGTGTTTTCCGGCCAGACCCATTACCATGAAAAATTGGAGAGACTGGCCCACGCCCATCCCTGGCTGGCCCCGCAAGCCCACGGTCTGGCCGCCTTCTTCCAGGAAATCTATGTGCCCAAAACTCCCGCGGTATGGTTTTGGACCCTCGTGATTGGGGCCATTCCCGCCGTGATGTTCCTGCGGGTAAGTCTTGCGTACTTAAGCATTTACCTCACGAACTGGTCGGCCATGCATGCCATTGCGGACATTCGGACCAAACTCTTTAGCCACCTGCAAAATTTATCGCTGGGATTTTTTAACAAAAACAGCACGGGCGACTTGATTGCGCGCATCACCAATGACACCCAGGTACTGTACGGCATCGTGGGCAGTTCGTTTGGGTCCATGGTCAAAGATCCGGTGACGATTGTTTGCATTATTACCTATCAACTGGCCATGCAGCCGACCCTGACGCTGGTGTCCGTGATTGTTTTTCCGGTTTGCATCATCCCCATCGTCATTTTTGGCCGGAAAGTCCGCAAGTCCGCCCGGGCGGTGCAGGAATACAATGCCGAGCTGACGAATCTCATGCACGAATCCTTCACTGGCACCCGGGTGATCAAGGCTTATAATCTGGAAGAAACCGTCAGCGAACAATTTCGGGCCACCACCCGCAAATATGTCAGCCAGCTGCTGCGGGTGGTGCGGGCCAATGAAATTCCCAGCCAGCTCATGGAATTTTTTGGCGGGGCGGGCATCGCCCTGGTGTTTCTCTATATGCATTGTTTTTTGAAACCCAGCGAACGCCCTTCCGCCACGGATTTTTTGACTTTTATTGTGGGCATCGTGGCGATTTATCCCCCCATTAAAGCCTTTACCCGGTTGCACAACCAAATCCACCAAGCCCGGGCGGCAAGTGAACGGGTTTTTGAACTACTGGCGACGGAAAACTCCGT
>CAIZWI010000279.1 GCA_903936645.1 uncultured Verrucomicrobia subdivision 3 bacterium | reverse complement strand
TTACGAGCACGACAATTCGAATGTCCACCGGGGCATCCATGAATTAAGCAACCGCGCCACCGCTGGTTTTGAGGCGGCGCGGGTGCGCACCGCCAAATTCCTCCATGCGGCCAGCGCGGATGAAATCATTTTTACGCGCGGCACCACAGAGAGCATCAATCTCGTGGCCAGCACCTGGGGCACGAAGAACCTCAAAGCCGGCGATGTTATTCTGCTCACCGAGCTGGAACATCACAGCAATCTGGTGCCCTGGCAAATGCTGGCCAAACGCACCGGCGCGCAACTGGTTTATGTGCCCGTGACCGGCGACGAAGGCCTGCTGGATCTGTCCCAATTGGATGCGTTGCTCACGCCCCAGGTAAAACTCTTTGCGATGGTGCATATCTCCAATTCCATGGGCACGGTGAATCCCGTGGCGGAAATGTGCGCGAAGGCGCGCCAGCGGGGCATCACCACCCTGGTGGACGGCGCGCAAAGCGCGGGTCACCTGCCGGTGGATGTGCAGGCCATCGGCTGCGATTTCTTTGCCTTCTCGGGCCACAAAATTTGCGGACCCACGGGCATCGGCGTCTTGTGGGGTCGCACGGCAGTCCTGGAAGCCATGCCCCCGTGGCAGGGTGGTGGCGAGATGATTCTTTCAGTGGGTTACCACAAGACCGAGTACAAGCACGCGCCGCATCGCTTCGAAGCGGGCACACCGGACATTTCCGGCCCCATCGGGCTGCACGCCGCCATGGATTATTTGGATGCGATCGGCCGCGAAAACATCTGGCGCCATGACCAGGACCTGGCCACCTACGCTTACGATCAACTGGCCGCGCTGGATGACATCCGGCTGTTCGGCCCCAAGACAGGGCGCGCGGGCTTGGTGAGTTTCCTGCTCAACGATGTGCATGCGCACGATGTGGTGACCCTGGCCGACCAGGCCGGCGTGGCGCTCCGCGGCGGCCATCACTGCACCCAGCCACTCATGCACAAACTCGGCGTGGAATCCACGGCCCGGGCCAGTTTTTACTTCTACAACACCCGCGCCGAGGTGGACCGCCTCGTGGAGGTGGTGAAAGAAATCCAGAAGTTTTTCCGGGGTTGATTAACCGCTGGCCTGTGGCTGGTGGATGTGGTAACAGGGATACATGAAGACAATTCATGCAGTCTATGAGCATGGGGTTTTTCGCCCGCTTGAAACCGTGGAACTTCCAGAGCGGACGGAAGTGGAGTTCGCGCCGAAAGTTATCGGCGGAGAGATCCCTAATGAAGCTGCCTTGGACGCTATTTATGAAACCATGTCGCTTCGGTTCAATTCCGGCGAACGGGATATAGCCGATCGTCACAATGAGCATCAGCCATGAGTCTGGTTTTTCTGGATTCGGCAGGCTTGCTCGCCTTATGGAGTCAAAGTGACCAGTGGCATGAAATGGCCGAAAAGTCCTTTCTTGAAATTGTACGCAACCGGGATCAAGTACTGACCACCACATTTGTCATGCTTGAATGCGGCAACGCTGTGGCCCGTCGGGGATTTCGCCAAGAAGCCAGCCGTTTCCGTGATCAGCTTGAAGCAGGCGGGACTTTAATCTGGCCAACCGAAACCGACTGGCATTCGGCCTGGCAAGCCTATCAGCGTGGCCAAGCGGATTCAGCAGGCATCGTGGATCATGTTTCATTTGTTGTCATGCGGCGGCTGGGCATAACCAAGGTGTTCACTAATGACCGGCACTTTAAAGCGGCCGGATTTGAAACGCTGTTTTGAATTGCGAAGGTTTGTTTCAACCATGAGCCCACGATACCAAGACTGGTTGAAACATGTCTTTGATCATGAGGTCAAGGATCCCTGTTGGTATTTTGAAGAAGACGCCCCCAAATTTCCTGCGCCACCGGCCGAGATGGTTGAATTGCTCAGCCAAACATTTCACAGTTCAGGCAGGGATTTAAACCTTTTCTCGGATGCGCAGGTTGATCAGGGATTTTGGTATCTTACCGGCACTGGCTGGCACATGGATGAACTTTACAATTCCAGGGTGGGTTGGGATTCTCGCGTAAAATGCGTCCGGGCAATTTTCCAATTATATGCGGATTGCTTTGCAAAACGATGCACCGAAACACTGGGACATCAATCGGAAGTCGGGCTGCCTTTGAACGCCAGCTGCTATATGTTTTGGGATCAATTCACAATGCCTTTCCGGATTTACCCCGGCAAGCACCAGGACATGCATGACGTGGTTTTAGAGACCTTAGAACACATCCTTGCCATACCGCATCGGGCTTGCCGTGAGGGAGCTTTGCACGGTTTGGGACACGTTGCTGGCGTTTGTCCTGACCGAGTCGGGGAAATAATCGACAGGTTTTTGGGCCGGCCAAAATTGGACGCCAGCTTGTGGGCGTATGCGGTGAAAGCGAGAACGGGCCGAGTGCAGTAACTTCAGCCGGCCGGATATACTTGGTTCGGATTACGTATATTTTAAGCTAAATTGATGGCCCCGCCCACGCAGGTCGGTGAGAAATGAAGTGCGGCTTTTAGCGGGGCTTTACCGGGTCTAAAACATGATGGGCTTGAGGCCCCAAAGGAATGTGAGGCCTGGCACCAACGGCAATTTGGGGCCTCAAGAAAGCCGCTCCCCGGTCGCTCCACTCTTCCCAAAGTGGGGGCGAAGCTACCGCTTGCACCTTCGCGAAAGCTACAGCGGACAGACTGCCCCCGTGATCCATGGTGTTGGCCGTGAGCCGCCAGTGGGAAGTGGCCAAAGAAATCCAGAAGTTTTTTCGCGGATGATTAACCGCTGGCCAGTGGGTGACGGATGTGGTATCCGAAACCCATGCTGCCTCCCATTCACCGCCTTTCCGCCGCCGCAATCCATTTCGGCCGGAATTTCTGCCTGGCCCTGTTGGTCGCCGGGCTGACGTTCGCCCCGGCTTCAGCGGATAACCAGGCACCAGTGATTCATAAAATCTTTCTGACACCGCGTCTGCACCTGGGCAACACGGGCATTCAACCGGTGCAACCCATTGATGAGGCGGCGTGGCTCTGGCATCCGGATTTTGGGAATCCCGTCGCCCCGTCGCATGCGGACTACTTTGCCAATGGCTGGCGCGAACCCGTGCTCTTGCGTTTTCGCCGGTCGTTTGCCGGGACTGCCGCGCCCCTGCGCCTGCATGTCAGCGGCGACGAGCGTTTTGAACTGTTTCTGGACGGCCAGCGGATTGCCCGCGGCCCCGACCGGTCCGATGTGGAACACTGGTCGTACTCCAGCTATGAAGTCCAGCTCCCGCCCGGCAGCCACCGCTTGGAAGCCCTCGTTTGGAGCATCGGCCCGTTTCAACCAGTGGGCCAGCTTAGCTGGCGCGGCGGCTTCATTCTGAAAGCCGAAGGCGATTACGATGCCGCGCTCACCACCGGCAAAGCGGCCTGGGAGGTGGCCCGGCTCGCGGGGTTTGATTTTAACACCGGGGTCTTTTTCGTGGGGGGTCAATTGACCGCCCGTGATTGCGGGCCGCAATGGAAAACCGGCACTTATGTGCCGGCCATCGTGATTCGCGCACCGCTCAACCGGGGCAACCAGTGGGGGGAAACCGCCGCCGGTTGGAAACTGTTCCCCACCACGCTCCCCGACCAAGTGGACCGCCAGCTCACCGCCGGCCGGGCGATGGCCTTGGGCAATGGGCCATTGTCGCCGGATACCCTCGTGACGGCCGAACAGGCGCAGGATCCCGCGTTGCCCCAGTGGCAGGCGCTCATTGAAGCCAGGGGCGAGCTGGTGGTGCCGGCGCATACCGAACAGTTTCTCTTGTGGGATCTCGCCAACTATTATTGTGCCTATCCCGTTTGCGAGGTCAGTGGCGGCACGGGGGCCAAACTGACCTGGGGCTGGGCCGAGTCGCTCTACCTGCCCAAATCCGATGCCAAGGGCCAGCGGGACGAATTTATCGGCAAAACGTTCCACGGCATGACCGACACCTTCCTGCCGGGGGGCGGGGCGCACCAGCAATTCAGCACCTTGTGGTGGCGGGCGGGCCGCTGGTGCCTGATTTCCATCAAAACCGGCGACGCGCCGCTGACCCTGCACCGCCTGGCCTTGAATGAAAGCCGTTATCCCGTGGAAAATGAGAGCCGTTTTGATGGTGGCGATCCGGGGCTGGATGGCGTGCTGGCCCTGGCGGTGCGCGGCCTCCAAATGTGCTCGCATGAAACCTTCATGGACTGCCCCTATTACGAGCAACTGCAATACGATGGCGACACGCGGCTGGAACTGCTCACCACCTATGCGATGACCCGGGATGACCGCCTGCCCAAACGCGCCATCGAGCTGTTTGATTTCTCGCGGCGCAACGGCGGCTTTGTCAATGAACGCTTTCCGGCGTTTCTGCCGCAGCAATCGCCCACCTTCTCCCTGATCTGGGCATTGATGCTCCATGACTATACGTTCTGGCGCAACGATCCGGCCTTTGTCAAAGCCCGCGCCATCGGTCTGCGGGCGATGCTCGAGGAATTTGAACCCTACGTCAACCAGGACGGCCTCCTGGAGAACCTGCCCGGCTGGCCGTTCATGGACTGGGTGCCGCAATGGAATAATGGCGACGCCCCCGATGGGGTGGCCGGCGTTTCCGCCCTGAACAACCTGCTTTACGTCTATGCGTTGCAAAAATCCGCACAGGTGGAAGATTCCCTGGGCGAACCGCTGCTGGCCCAGCGCCTGCGGGGCAAAGCCGACCGCGCGGCGGCAGCGGTGCGCGCCCAGTTTTGGGACGAAACCCGCGGGCTGATGGCCGACAACCGGGCGCACACCGAATTCAGCGAACACAGCCAGTGCCTGGCGTTGCTCTCGGACACGCTCACCGGCGAACCGGCCCGGCGCTGCTTCGCCCAGTTATTGGCGGCCCCGGACCTCAAACGCGCCACGATCTACTTCAGCTTTTACCTCGTCGAAACGTGGCAGAAATTCGGGCGGGGTGACCTGATCCTGGACCGCATGGCCTTCTGGAAGGATTTGGTCAGGCAAGGTCTCAAGACCCCGGTCGAAATGCCCGGCAACACCCGCTCGGATTGCCACGCCTGGGGCAGCCATCCCCTGTTTGATTTGCAGGCCAGCGTCGCCGGGGTCCGCCCGGCCTCGCCCGGCTTCCGCACGGTCCGGATTGCGCCTCTGCCGGGGAAACTCCCCAAGCTCGCCAGCCGCACCCCGCACCCGAACGGCTTTATCACGCTGGACCTTGCCTTTGCGGGCGACCGCTGTCACGGCACGGTGGAACTGCCCAGGCGCATTTCCGGCACCTTCATCTGGCACGGCCAGGAACAACCTTTGCACGGCGGGGCAAACGCGATTGACCTGGGCCGGTAAGGGCGGGCTACGGAACCAATAGCACCCGATAAAACGCCGCGCCATTGGTGGGACTCCATGCCCAGTGCACCAACGTGTTCGTGGCCGTAATCGTCGCCACCGTTTGGAAGCTGCCTGGCAGGCTGGTGGTGGCTTGCACCGCGTACTGATACCCCAGCGTGGCCGGCCAGCTCAGCACCGGCGGCACGCCCGCCAGCGCCAGGGTGATGGGCGGAAACAAACGGTACGTGAGGGTGGGGGTTTGATAGCGGTGCCCCAGTTGATCGGTGACCAGGGCGTAGAAGGGATGCAGGCCCAAACCCAGGTTTGTCGCCACCAGCGTAAACCCGGCGGTGGCTTGATTGGTGACCACCGCAACCGAGCCGCCGGTGCTGAAGAGTTCCATGCGCGCAATGTTGGGCTGGCTGGCGGTAATGGTGAATTGCAGGGGCTGGGTCAGGGCTGCGTTCGAGCCGGCCGGCCGGGCGGTGAGGGTGGCGGCAAGGCTGGAATTCTGAATTTGCACCGTGACGGACGTGCGCGTTTGGGTGCGCACGCTGGTGCCCTCATAAGCGACGGCGGTCAATTGATGCCAGCCATCGGCGAGGGCCGTGGTATCCAGCGCGGCGTTGACCGCCAGGGCATTCAAGCCGGAGCTGAGATATAAATGATTGCGGGGGAAAAGGTCGCTGGCATTGTCGGCCAGGGGATTGCTGCCCGTGGGCGTGACTTGCAGGTTCGTGGAGCTGTTAAACGTGGCCAGTATCTGGGACGCCGGCCGGCCCGGCGTGCGCGCATTCAAGAAAAACTGCACCGGCGATCCGCCAATATAATCGCTCGCTAAAACGCCATTGGAACCGGTCAGCGCGGCGTTGCTGTTAATCTGATTCATCAGGTTTTGCACCAGCGTATTCAGGGAGGTGCCCGCCGTGGTGTTGGTCACCCCCACCGTCACGACGGCCGTGTTGGTTTTGATCAAGGTGCATTGCAACCAGTCGCCCACCAGGGGCGCGGTAGTCGCCGACACGGTCACATACTGGTAGCCCGTGGCCACGGTGTCTAAAAACGTGGGCCGGGCGGCGGTCAACCCCGTGGTCAAACTGGCCGCTGAACCGGGGCTGGCACTGGCCGCCAAGGTCACCGTGCTGCCCGGCGTATTGAGGACGTGGGATTGCAGTTCGATCCGGTCCCCTGCCGCGTAGGCCAGCACCTGCGTGGTGTTGGTTTGCTGATTAATGGCGGCCGTGAGTCCCGCCGTGGCACTGGCCAGCGTATCCGTGGCCTGAATAGTGTAGGTGCAAGGGGTGCCATTCACCACGGCCGAGAGCAGGTTGCCGGCGGCCGGGGGCAGATTGGTCAGCGTGGCCAGAAAGGTGCCGTCCACGAACAAATCCACTTGTGCCAGGGGCAGGTTGGTGGCGGCGCTGGTGAAGCTGAGGCCCAGCGTGGCCGTGCCGCTGAGCGTGGCCCCATTGGTCAGCGTGTTCCAACTGCCCAGGCCCGGCCGCGCAAAGGGCGCGGTGAGCGGTTCCCCGACCAGCAAACCTTGAAAAGGATTTTGCACGCTCTGATAATACGCCTCCGCGAGCGCAAACCCGCGCGCCTGGTAAAAGTAATCGATGGGATCGGGGAATTTCTGGAGATAGTTGCAGGGCTCCACCACCGTGCCGTAGCTGCCCGCCGCCCCGGCTTCCAGGAACGCCAGCAAGGGGGTCTGCCCGCTGTTTTCAAAAATATTACCCCCAAAGGAGGTCAGACTGTCCGCCAGGGCACCGCCCACCAAGGCATTGGTGGCCAGGGTGAAATTGGCCAGGCCGGTCTGCCAGCCCGTCAGATTGGTCAGCGTCGTGGCGTCCGAGGTGAGGCGCGTCACCGCGTAATTGCCCGCCACCTGGCTTTCAAAAACAGCATTGTCCGCCTCCAAAAACCGAATATTACGGGTGGTGTCGCTGGTCTTTTGCAAGCGCACCAACTGGGTGGGAAAGGTGCTGTCGGCGGCCACCCCGCTGCGGAGGATGGCTTCCGCCCGGGCCAGATTGGTATCCGTGAGCAGCATGGCCAGAAACGCATTGGTCGGCGCGGTATTGGGCGGGGCCTGGCGGAAGGGTAGTTCCGCATAACAATAACTATTGGACGAATTATCCGGCAGGGAACACGAGGAATACCCCGCCACGGGCGCGCCATTGGTCTTAAACCCATAAAACAGCGCCGCCGTCGTGCTGTTAACATTGTTGCCGTCCGTTACCCGGTAGGGAATGTCCATGGCGAGCAGGACAAACTGGGCCTGGTTCGTGAGCCCGCGACTTGCAATCAGGGCCAGCAGCGGGTTGCGCAGGTAATTGGTGAATTGGGACGGGCTCCAGTTAATATTGCCACCGGTCCAGTTGGTAATCCGCAGCACATTCTGCGGCGGCACGCCCCGCCATTCGCAATAGTCGTTGCCCAGCGCCAGGGAATTGGTGCTGTTCTGGTTGACCACCACGATGACATTCAATCCGCTGCCGCCGGCCCAGACCGCCCCAGGTGCCAGCAGCGTGACGAATACGACCAATAAAACCAGGTGGACCTTCATAGGCCGAGGCTACAACAGGTTGGGAAGGTGGTAAAATTGATTTTCACAAGTTGGCGCAACGGGGACACTCCCGACCGCCTTCCGGGTAACAGTTACTTTTGGCGCACTACGTCCCGAGGAACCTGATGTTTCAACAATGGCGGCGTTAAAGGCACCAGGCACCACGGCACCTCGAAAGGTGCCTGAAGCAGGTAGCATGAAAAATGAAGCAACGTTTGGGGGGAGCAATGACCCAGACCTGGGGAGCGGTGTTGGGATGAACTGCAACCTCCTCGCCATTACCAAGTTGATCTGCGCCGATTTGGGAATTGCGCCAAGGTTGGGGCTGGCGGCGTGATGATAGGCGGACTCATCACCAAGCGGCCAAGTTAAACGGGA
>CAIZWI010000278.1 GCA_903936645.1 uncultured Verrucomicrobia subdivision 3 bacterium | reverse complement strand
GAATTCATTGGTTGGGCGGGCGGGGTCCAGCCACTTCGTAGCTGGCTAATTTCCGGGGTGCCCAATCACTGAATACTCCCCCATAATGCCCCCAAACCGTGCCGCAGGCACTGTGGAAATTAGCCAGCTACGAAGTGGCTGGATCACCCCCGCCGAATCAATGAATTCTGTCCTGAAGGGACATCGGACCTCCCCCCGCTCCATACATCCGTCGCGTGAAAAACTAAACCGACCCCCACGGGTGGCCGGTTCCCCTATCGGGCAAACAACGTTTTTAATGCGTCGTCGCCGCCAGCTCCTCTTCAAAATCCACAATCTCCTTGAGCTGCACCAGGAACCACCGGTCGATCTTCGTGAGGTTGAAAATGTCATCCACCGTGAAGCCCGCCCGCAGGGCATGGCGAATGAAGAAAATCCGCTCGGCGTTCGGGATGCTCAGCTTGCGGCTGATCACATCGCGCGGGAGAATGTCGCGATCGCCATACACCTCGGTGCCAATGCGCCAGGGCTTGCCATCGCCGCCCAGGCCGCTGCGCCCGATTTCCAGCGAGCGCAGGCACTTTTGCAGGCTCTCCTTGAAGGTCCGGCCAATCGCCATGGCCTCGCCCACGCTTTTCATCTGCGTGGTCAGGGTGGGATCGGCCTGCGGGAATTTCTCAAAGGCAAAGCGCGGGATCTTGGTGACCACGTAATCAATGCTCGGCTCGAAGCTCGCCGGCGTTTCGCGCGTGATGTCGTTGCGCAATTCGTCCAGCAGATACCCCACCGCCAGTTTCGCCGCGATTTTGGCTATGGGAAAACCCGTGGCCTTGGACGCCAGCGCGGAGCTCCGGCTCACCCGGGGGTTCATCTCAATGATCACCATCCGGCCGTTGTCCGGGCTCACCCCGAACTGAATGTTCGAGCCGCCCGTTTCCACACCCACCGCGCGGATCACGGCGAAGCTCGCGTCGCGCATGATCTGATATTCCTTGTCCGTCAGCGTCTGGATCGGGGCCACCGTGATCGAATCGCCCGTGTGCACGCCCATGGGATCGAAATTCTCAATCGAGCAAATAATCACGCAATTATCCGCCTTGTCGCGCATGACTTCCATCTCGTATTCCTTCCAGCCGAGCAGGGATTCCTCGATCAGGACTTCAGACACGGGCGAGAGTTCGATGCCGCGCTTGGCGATTTCTTCAAATTCCTCGCGGTTGTAGCCAATGCCGCCACCCGTGCCGCCCAGGGTGAAGGCCGGCCGGATAATCAGGGGAAAACGACCAATTTTCTCCGCCACCGCGCGGGCCTCAGCCATGTTGTGCGCCACCCCGGAAATCGGGACGTCCAGGCCGATCTCCAGCATCAATTCCTTGAAAGCCAGGCGGTCCTCCCCCTTGTGAATCGCCTCGGACTTGGCCCCGATCATTTCCACGTCATGCCGTTCCAGCGCGCCGTTTTTGTGCAGCGACATCGCCGTGTTCAACGCCGTCTGGCCGCCCAGGGTGGGCAGGAGCACCAATTTGCCAGTGACCCCGAGCCGCTGCATCTCCGCCTTTTCGCGGATGATGATTTTCTCCACGCATTCCGGCGTGATGGGCTCAATGTACGTGCGGTCGGCAAACTCCGGGTCGGTCATGATCGTGGCCGGGTTGGAGTTCACGAGCACCACGCGATAACCCTCCTCCTTCAGGGCTTTGCACGCCTGCGTGCCGGAATAATCAAATTCGCACGCCTGGCCGATGATGATCGGACCGGCGCCAATGATGAGGACGGAATGGATGTCGGTGCGCTTGGGCATAGTAAACGGCAAAAATTAAACACGAAACCACCCCCAAAGGAAAAGAAAATCTGGCCGCAAATTAACTGCCGGCCCCGGCCGGGCGGAAGGCCCGTAACCAGCAAGCCCGGGCCAAACAACCCCCGCGATTGGCCATCCAACTGCCGCCGCTTTGGCAATGTTCCGCCCGCGCAGCAACACGCTGAAGGCAGGCGCGGGTTTTAACCCAAGTAAAACAGCTAACTGCCAAGGTTGTTGTCGCGTAGCGACACGCTGAAGGTAGGCGTGGGTTTCAACCCACGCTTTGATGGTATCGAAGGTGCTGCGTCGCGGAGCGACGCCTGACCCCGGCCCCCCTGACATTTGCCGGGCCTTCAGTGTGGGTAAATTTCGAGGTGCTTCCTGACCGCTCTCATTGCCCGGGCGTGCCGTGGCCGTGATCGTGGTCGCGGAGCGACATCCCGATGGTAGGCGTGGGTTTCAACCCACGTAAAACATGCAGCAAAATGTCGCTGCGTCGCGGAGCGACGCCTGACCACGCCTTCCCAAATGCGAATGGCGCCTTATCCGGTTACGCCGGGCATCGCTTCGCGACGCGGGATGCTTTTTGGCCATTTGATGCGTGGGTTGAATCCCATACCTACCATCCTGCTACCGCTCGATGAGCACCAGCCTGCCAAGGTTGTTGTCGCGTAGCGACACGCTGAAGGTAGGCGTGGGTTTCAACCCACGTAAAACAGCGAACAAAATGTGGCTGCGTCGCGGAGCGACGCCTGACCACGCCATCCCAAATGCGCATGGCGCCTTATCCGGTTACGCCGGGCATCGCTCCGCGACCATCGCCGGGCCGCTTACCCGGCAAATGCACCGTCAAACAGATATCGTTCTTCGTAAGCTATTTCATGTTTTTCCAGAAACGCCCGGTACTCCTCCTCAAAGGTTTTCACCCGGTGATGCTCTCGCTGGCTGCGAATATAGGCCTCCACGTCGGGAATCAGCGACTTGCTCACCGTAAAGGCGGCATAGCCGTCCTGCCAGCCAAACCCACCCAGGCCGGCAAGGTTTTCCCGGATCCAAACCGAAGCGCCGCCCTTGATCAATTGGACCGCCTTGCTGATCGCCAGCGACGGCGGCACACCCAGCAGAAGATGAACGTGGTTATCCACCCCGCCAATGAGCAAGGGCTTCATGGCGTTTTCACGGGCAATGCCGCCCAAGTAAGACCATACCCGTGTTTCGATGTCCTGACGCAGCCAGGGTTCCCGGTTTTTGGTGCTAAAAACCACGTGATAGTGCAGCGACGTAAACGTGTTCGCCATTTCGGAAAGATATCAAAAACCGGATCATGGCTTCAAGTCACGGCGGAAAAACCGAAATGCCGGTTTATTACCAGGCAGCGGGGTCTCGGTCGCATAACGACCTCGCGAAGGTAGTGGGATTCAGCCCACGTAAGTATGGAGCGGTTGGCGCTGATGCCGAGTAACGCCGCCCGGCCCCCCTTG
>CAIZWI010000277.1 GCA_903936645.1 uncultured Verrucomicrobia subdivision 3 bacterium | reverse complement strand
TGTTTTGGTCAGCCACCCCAACCGGCTACTCGAACTGTTAATTTATAAGCTCAGTCCTGTTGCAAAGCGCACATATCTTTCCCGGAGCGCGGGCTTCAGCCCGCCTCAACGTCCGCCCTCCAGTACCCGGCCAAACCGCCCACCCCCGTTGCCTGTCTCCACAGTGTTTTGGTCCCCCACGCCAACCGGCCGCTCGAACTGGTCATTTTTCAATTCAGGCCGGTTGAAACGCGCACCTTTCGTTCCCGGAGCGCGGGCTTTAGCCCGCCTCAACGCCCGGCCACCAGTACCCGGCCAAACCGCCCACCCCGGTGGCCTGTCTCCACGGTGTTTTGGTCCGCCACCCCAACCCGCCACTCGAACTGGTCATTTATCAGTTCAGGCCGGTTGAAAATCGCACCTTTTTTTCCCGGAGCGCGGGCTTCAGCCCGCCTCAACGTCCGGTCACCAGTACCCGGCCAAACCGCCCACCCCGGTGGCCTGTCTCCACAGTGTTTTGGTCAGCCACCCCAACCGGCCGCTCGAACTGGTCATTTATCAGGTCAGTCCTGTTGAAAAGCGCACCTTTCCTTCCCGGAGCGCGGGCTTCAGCCCGCCTCAACGTCCGGTCACCAGTACCCAGCCAAACCGCCCAACCCGGTGGTATTTCTCAGCCGGGGCGTCCGTCTCTCTCGCCCGGCCGCCCCGGGGATGCTCACCGCATGTTACCAGCCCCAATCAACCAAAAAGGGGCCGGCCAGCAAATCCAAGTTTGCCCGCCGGCCCCTGAGACGAAGTTCCCTATCAACGCTTCTGCATCTTTGACAGCAGGCGGAGAATTTCCAAATACAGCCAGACCAGCGTCACCAGCAGGGCCATCCCGCAGTACCACTCCATGTACTTCGGCGCGCCTTGTTGCACGTTGGACTCAATGACCGCAAAATCCAGCAGGAGGTTAAAGGCCGCCACCCCAACGATGACCAGGCTGATGCCAATGCCCAGCGGACCGGAAGAATTCAGCCCGGGGATGTGCACCCCGAAAAAGCCCAGCACCATGTCCAGCAGGTAAACCAGCGCAATCGCGCCTGTGGCCATGACAATCCCCATGACCATCCGGTCGGTCACCCGGATGATCCGGGTGGTATAAAGGAACAGCATCAAGCCCAAGACACTGAAAGTGAGCAGCATCGCATTCGCCACAATCCCCGGGAAGCGCATTTCAAAAATGGACGACAAAGCCCCCAAAGCCAGCCCTTCCAGCACCGCATAAGCCGGGGCGGCAATCGGCGAGGTTTTCGGGGCGAACGTGCCGGCCAGACAGGCCACCAGACCACCCAGCACCCCCACCACAATCAAGGGCATTTGCCACTGCGGATGCGTCCAGGAAAAGAACGAGGAAATGATGCATAACAGCAGCAGTATCCCCGCCTTGTTCGTGGTCCCATTCAAAGTCATGGCCCCGGTGGCTTCCGTCGCTGAAAAATCAATGTCGCGTTGTAAAAGTGGATTGGATGTTTCCATGGGGGAAAACTATAGTCTGACAGGGGAAAAACTCAAGTGGATTTTGACGCCTGCCACCCGCCAAGGGGTCGGTTCTTGATATTGACATATTGGGAACGGTTTACCAGGGATTGCGCATGGCGGAACGGGTGGGGGCGGAACATTGCGGCGCCGAACGGGCGGCGACCCCCGTGGCCCGGGCCGAACGCATCGTGGCGGAGGAACTCCAGCGGCTGGGCTGGCAGGAGGCGGATTTGGCCCGGCTGGCCAAAGGGGATGCCGGCAAGGTGGCGGCGGCCGTCCGCCGAACGGACGGAGACGGTGCTGCCGGTGAAATGGATTGCCGAGCGTTTGCACATGGGCGCGCCGCGATATGTGAACCTGCTGCTCTACCGGCAGCGCAAGGAAATAGGACAATATCAAGACCCGACGGGTGTGAGACAAATTTCTTCCTTCGCCCGAGCCTTGCCCCGGAGGGGCGCCGGAAATTAGCCGGGGGCACCTGTCCGCCATAGCTCTGTGCG
>CAIZWI010000276.1 GCA_903936645.1 uncultured Verrucomicrobia subdivision 3 bacterium | reverse complement strand
TGGATGGCAGCGTGCTGCCCGGCAACTTTGGGCTCGAAGCCGGCCAATCGGCGGTGGGCGATATCTTCAACTGGTGGGTGAATTACATCCAGCCCGGGGGCAAAAATCCGTTGAACCATCAGGATCTTAATGCCGCTGCCGCGAAGCTCAAGCCCGGTGAATCGGGTTTGATTGCGCTGGACTGGAACAACGGCAACCGCACCATTTTGGTGGATCAACGGCTGACTGGCCTGCTCGTGGGCCAGACGCTTTATACCACGCCGGTGGAAATCTACCGGGCCCTGGTGGAAGCCACGGCCTTCGGCGCGCATACCATCATCAATCGGTTTGAGGAATATGGGGTGAAAATCAAGCAGGTGGTGAACTGCGGCGGCATTGCGGAAAAAAGCCCGCTGACGATGCAGATTTATGCGGATGTCACGGGCCGGCCCATGCGGGTCTCCCGTTCGGCCCAGACCTGTGCGCTGGGTTCGGCGATTGCCGCGGCAGTCGTGGCGGGGGTTTATAAGGGATATGCCCCGGCCCAGAAAGCCATGACCGGCTTGAAGCCGGTGATTTATCGTCCCAATCCCAAGGCGCACGCGACCTATCGCGAGTTGTATGCCGTTTATCGCAAGCTCCATGATGCGTTCGGCACGCCGGACTGGCAGGGGAATCTTTTCGATGTCATGAAGCATCTCATTGACATTCGCAGTCAGGTTAGAAAATAATCATCGTTGCCACCCATGCTTGAAGCATTAAAGAAATCAGTCTGTGAAGCCAACCTCCAATTGGTTGCGGCCGGTTTGGTGATCCAAACCTGGGGCAATGCCAGTGCGGTTGACCGGGAACAGGGCGTGATGGTCATCAAACCCTCCGGGGTGCCTTATTCGGGTATGCGACCCGAGCATATGGTGGTGGTCTCACTGACCACCGGCCTGCCGGTGGCGGGCAGCCTCAAGCCCAGTTCCGACACGCCGACTCATTTGGAATTATACCGGGCTTTTCCCACGGTCGGGGGGGTGGTGCACACGCACAGCCTGCATGCCACCGCGTGGGCCCAGGCCTGCCGCAAGATTCCGTCGTATGGGACCACTCAGGCGGATTATTGGTACGGCGAGGTGCCATGCACCCGGGCGATGACGCCGGAGGAAATCAAAACGGATTACGAAAAAAATACCGGGGGCGTGATTATTGAAACGTTTCGCGAGCTCAATCCCTTGGAACATCCTGCGGTGCTCGTGGCCAGTCATGGGCCGTTTACGTGGGGCAAAGACCTCGCCACGGCGGTGCAAAATGCCGAGATACTCGAATTTGTCGCCCGGCTGGCCAGTGAAACCCTGCGAATCAATCCGGCCACGCCCCCCATGCCGGCGGCCCTGCTGGACAAACATTTTCTGCGCAAACACGGACCGCAGGCTTATTACGGACAAAAATAGTCATACAAAAACATGAAAAACATCATTCCACTGGTACTGGTCGCAACGGCTGGACTGGCCGCCGCCAGTTTGGTAGGCTGCGCCACTCATTCTATGTCTCATTCAACTAAAGACTCCATCTCCAGCAAACCTTTTGGCCAGACGCCCGACGGCACCGCCGTGGAACTTTACACCTTGCGGAATGCCCACGGGCTTGAGGCGCGCATCATGACCTACGGGGGTATTTTGCAATCCCTGCAGGTGCCGGATCGCACCGGCAAGCTCGGGGATGTGGTGCTGGGCTATGACCATTTGCAGGGCTACATCGACAAGACGCCTTATTTTGGCGCGCTCATTGGCCGCTATGGCAACCGGATTGGCGGCGCGAAATTCACGCTGGATGGCCAGACCTATAACCTGGCCACGAACAATGGTCCCAACTCGCTGCACGGTGGTTTGAAAGGATTTGATAAAGTAGTGTGGTCGGCCAAACCCCTGGTGGGACCGGACGGCCCCGAACTTGTGCTCGCTTATTACAGTCGCGATGGGGAGGAAGGGTTCCCGGGCAATTTGCAAGTGACGGCCATTTACACCCTGACGGATGACAATGAGCTCAAGCTGGAGTTTAGTGCGACCACCGACAAGGCCACCGTCGTTAATCTGACCCATCATACTTACTGGAACCTGACGGCCGCGGGCGACAAAGACATCTTGGGCCATGTGGTTTATATCAATGCCGACCAAACCACCCCGGTTGATTCCGGCCTGATCACCACGGGTGAATTCAAGTCCGTGGACGGCACGCCCTTTGATTTCCGCAAGCCCACGACCATTGGTGCGCGCATTAGTGATCCCGATCCCGTGCTGCAATATGGCCCGGGTTATGACCACAACTGGGTCATCAACAAGCCCTTTGGGCAGTATGGCTTGCAGGCCCGGGTCACTGAGCCGGGCACCGGCCGCATCATGGAAGTCTGGAGCGACGAACCCGGTTTGCAATTCTACGCGGGTAATTTCCTGGATGGCACGATCAAGGGCAAAGGCGGCAAGGTGTACAATATCCATGACGCGTTTTGCATGGAACCGCAACATTATCCTGACTCCCCCAACAAGCCGAACTTCCCCACCACTGTGCTCAAGCCCGGTGAGAAGTATCACAACACCATCGTTTACAAATTCAGTGCTGAGTAAACTGGATTGAATCAGACGGATCCTTATGAATGAAATTACCAATGCCGTGGCCACCTCGGTGGCGGCGGTTGCGAAGGAACCTGTGTTTAATGGTTTGGACTGGGCGGTCATTGCCCTGTTCGCCATAGGCATGGTGGCGGTAGTCATGTTCTCCATGCGGAAGAAGAATGAATCCGGCAAGGATTACTTCCTCTCCGGTCGCGACGCCAACTGGCTGCAAATTGGCTCGTCGATCTTTTCTTCCAACATCGGTTCCGAACATCTGGTCGGGCTGGCAGGCGCTGGTTTCATCACCGGCATGGCCATGGCGCATTGGGAAATGCATGCCTACTGGATTCTGATCTTGGGCTGGGCGTTCGTACCGTTGTATGACCGGATGAAAGTGTTCACCATGCCGGAATTCCTGGAACTGCGCTTCAGCCGGGGTTCCCGTAATGTGCTGAGCCTGCTCACCATCACCAGTTTGGTGCTGACCAAAATTGCCGCGACGATTTATGCCGGTGATGTGGTGATTCGCACCCTGCTGGGCGTGGAGTCGGTGAGCATTTTCGGTCATGACGTTGACATCTTCTGGGTGATCGCGCTGGGTTTGGCTTTCACTACGGGTGTCTACACCGTTTTTGGCGGCATGCGGGTCATCATGTACACGGCCGTTTTGCAGGCGCCGGTGCTGATCTTCGGCTCCCTGTTCATTCTTTACATCGGCTTGGAGAAGCTGGGCCACGGCAGTTTGATTGAGGGGTGGAACGCCACCAAGGCGGCGGTTGGTCCCAATATCCATTTGATTCGTTCGCTCAAGGATCCTGAATGGCCCTGGCTGGCGGTGCTCCCGGGCTCGGCGATTATCGGTTTCTGGTACTGGTGTACCGACCAATACATTGTGCAACGCGTGCTGGCTGGCAAAAATCAACAAGAATCCCGGCGCGGCACAATTCTGGCCGGGTATTTTAAGCTGACCCCGGTGTTCATCTTTTTGCTTCCCGGCATGGTGGCCTTTGCGCTCACCCAGACCCCGGGCAGTGGTTTCACCACGCCGGCGTCGGGCGATGCCGCTTATACTTCCCTGG
>CAIZWI010000275.1 GCA_903936645.1 uncultured Verrucomicrobia subdivision 3 bacterium | reverse complement strand
TTCTCCAGCAGCTCCACATCATGCGAGCACACAAACAACCCGGCTAAAACCTCCCCGCCCAGATCCAAATCCACCTGCGCACTCACGAACGGCTCCCCATAATGCGCCGCCGAAAAAGTGTACGTCGTCCCCTTGCGCTCCAGTTGCAGCACATCCGCATTGGTGATCGCCAGCGTGATTTCCTCCGTGTTGGCACCTTGCGCCCGGCGAAACTGCAGCGAAGTCAGCCCGCTGCCGTGCTCCGCCGTGTCCAAATACGGCGCCCCGGGGTCCAAATTCGGCCGCACCAACCAGCCCGCCTTGCGATGCGCCACCACCCCCGCCCCCAGAAACTCCAGCCGCGTGCGCAAAATGAAATCCCCCTTCAACGGCTTCCAGACAAAGTGGCACTGATCACTGGCAAACCACATGTTGGACCCCGCCCCCGCGACCGCATAAACCTGCGCAACCGGATCATAACCCGCTGCCCCCGCCAGCGTGGGCGCGCCAATATCCGCATTCCCTGTGAATTCCCCCACTGAATTAGTTCGCCCGGCCGCCGAAAGCTCCCCGCCGAAGGACACGACAGTCATAATGATAATTGCAAAAAAACTGAACTTCATAACTCAAAATCGCCGCCACCCGGAAAGATTCCCCAGCGAGTGGGATGCGGTGAATTATCGTTTAGGTGGACGCCGTTCGAATGTCTGCCGTTTGGCCCCGGACTTCAAGCGCAGAATTTGTTGACCACCCGACCCCGTCGCATAACCGCATAGGCCCCCGTCTCCTCGACCGGGAAACATTGACACTCGCCCGCAAATTCCCAAAATAACCAGCCTTATGAAACGATCAAACCGGAAAGCCTTGCTGTGCAGCTTGATTTTGTCCGCCTCCGGCTTTGCCAGCCGGGCTGGCCTCTTCGACCATTTGCCATCTGGCCTACAGGTCACCGATGCTAATTCCCCCGCTGCCATCGGCACCAATATCAGCAGCACTGCCTCGGCGGCACTCAGTAGCCTCTCCGCCGCGGAACTCAGTGGCGGGGTTAAAGCAGCCCTCACTCAGGGCGTGCAAAAAGCCGTGGCCTCCCTCGGGCAGGCCGGCGGGTTCTCGAGCCTGGCGGGGGTCGAAAGCGCCCTGCCCGACAAATTAAAAAAACTGGGCAGTGTCCTAAATCTGGGTGGCCAGGGCAAAATCGTTAAAGATTTCCAGGCTTCCTTGAACCAGGCAGTCGAACAAGCCGTGCCCGCAGCCGGACCAGTCCTGGCCGATGCCATTCAACACCTGTCAGTCACCAACGCCCCTGCTCTTTTAACAAGCTCCGACACTGCGGCCACTGATTATTTGCGCCGCACCACGGAGACCAATTTGTATGCAAAAATCTTGCCGCTCGTCCAAAATTCCACGGCCAAAGCCGGCGTTACGGCCAAATATCAGGATCTCCTCGCCAAGTACCAATCGGTAAATAGTCTCGGCAGTTTGTTCGGAGCCAAATCCCCGGTGAATTTTCAACCTGGCGACATCGACGCCTATATCACCCAAAAAACCCTCGACGGGCTCTTCCAAGCCACCGCCAATGAGGAACGCAACCTGCGCACTAATTCCCTGGCCCGCACCAGCCCTTTACTGCAAAAGGTTTTTGGCACCATCGCTCATTAAGCCCCGCACTGCTTGCGTGAATTTGCGAGCTTTCGCGATAGGCCAGTCAGGAATTAGCTTGCCCACCTCCGGCCGGCCTGATTTGCTGGTCACGCGTCACAATCGACCGCCGCACTGAAAATTATGAAAAAACCTGCGTTTTTTGCACTAATGGCAGCACTACTGCTCGGCTCCGCTCCCCTGGTTCTGGGCCAGGCAGCCGCTGTTGGCACCAATGGATTCACCGCTTTAATCGGCCAGATCCGCACTGATTTGAAGGCCGGCAAAACCACCGAGGCCGACCTCGCCGATGATCTCAAGCAATTTGATGTGCTGCTCGCCGCCGAAAATGGCCAGCCCACCGAATTGGCCGCCAACATTGTCTTCATGAAGGCCATGCTGTATGCGGAAATTCTGAAAAACCCTGACCAGGCCAAAGCCCTGTTACAAAAAGTTAAAACCGATTACCCCAAGACCAAATTCGCCGCCCAAACCGACCGGGCCTTGAAGATGATCGATCACCAGGCGGAATTGGAAAACCGGTTCGCCCCGGGCAAGCCATTTGCCGACTTCCCTGCCGTCACCGATCTGGATGGCAAGCCCCTGTCTGTAGCCAACTACAGAGGGAAGGTGGTGATGGTTGATTTCTGGGCCACTTGGTGCGGCCCCTGCCGTGCGGAATTGCCCAATGTCATCGCCACCTATGCGAAATATCATGATCAAGGCTTTGAAATCATCGGGGTCAGCCTGGACCAGGACAAGGACAAGCTTCAGGCCTTTATCAAAGATAATAAAATGACCTGGGCACAATATTTCGATGGCCAGGGCTGGCAGAACAAGCTGGCCACCAATTACTCCATTGAATCTATTCCGGCCACTGTTCTCATTGATGCCCAGGGAAAGATCATTGCCCACGATCTGCGCGGTGAAGCCCTCACAGCCGCTGTGGGCACGGCCTTAAAGAAGTAGACTGCTGATTCGCACAAGCATCCCTCGAATATGGAAGGCTAAAGCTCCGGTCCGCAGATTTTTTCACCGGGCTTCCCTGTTTGCTGTTTTAGCCATTGGCGCTTTAACCATTTTCTGGGTTTTTGAATGTTGCAACCTCAGATCTTCTCGCCGGCCGTTGACATGGCGAACTTCGCTCCGCCCTGCCCAGCGATAGCGGCTGGACCTAAAATCCATTCTTGAATTTGATCGCCCCCCATTCCCGGCGCCGGACACCCTTCCATTAAATAGGATTACACCCCATATCAAAATCATCCCGCTGCCTTAACATAATCCTGTTGGAACCCGTCTGGACCGTCCACCGGAAAACCGTTCCAGCCGCCGCCAACCAAAGATCGCATTATGTTAAGCACCGCCAAAACCCTAAAAGGTTACCAACTCCACGCCCTGGACGGAGAAATCGGTCAAGTCAAGGAATTCTATTTTGATGACCAACACTGGACCATCCGATATCTGGTGGCGGAAACAGGCTCGTGGCTCGCCAGCCGGCAAGTATTAATTTCACCCTACGCGCTGGTGTCCATTATCCCCGAGGAGGGCAGCATTGCCATCAATTTAACGAAGCAACAGATTGAGCAAAGCCCGGACTTGGACACCAACAAACCG
>CAIZWI010000274.1 GCA_903936645.1 uncultured Verrucomicrobia subdivision 3 bacterium | reverse complement strand
GGCCGCCTTCAAAACCCAATTACAAGCCACCATCCGCGAATAATCCCGCCGGAAATCATGGGCGAGCCCAGGATTCAGCGATAATTTGCACCGGGACCTTGGATATCTGTTATCCAGGGTCCTTTTCGCAAATTGGGTTGCGGTAGTACGCCATGGGTTAGGCAATTTTTGAAAAAGGCGGATCTGGGTCCGTGAAATGGGGCTAAGGAGGCGAAGCAATCGATGCGCTGGAGTTGACAGAAAATAGTCCAGTGCGCGGCTGGGCCGCCCCCGTAATGGATGTGGTCATTTTTGTTTGTTTTGCCGCCAGTTGGCCTTATAACATGCTCATGGCAATACGCTATCTCCTCGCCGCCGCCAGTATTAACATTGCCAAGCTTGGCCGGGGGGTGACTTCGGGCCGGTACCGGAATGGGCGGCCGGCGCGGCTGTCAGGTTTCGGTATCGTTATTGGGGTAAATGTTTCCACGGCTGATTGAATCATGTTTGAACAAGCGTTTCGCAATATTGATGATGTGCTTCGCAAAGAGGCGGGGTGCACCACGGAACTGGATTACACGGAGCAGTCCTCCTGGCTGCTGTTCCTGAAGTATCTGGACGGGCTGGAGCAGGACAAGGCCACGGAGGCGGCGCTGGATGGCAAAAAGTATGCCTATATCCTGGACAAGCCCTACCGCTGGGAGACCTGGGCCTCTCCAAAGGACAAGGCGGGCGCACTGGACCATAACCGGGCGTTGACCGGGGATGACCTGCGCGATTTTGTCGATGGCAAGCTGTTCCCCTACCTGCACGGGTTCAAGCAGCGGGCCACCGGGCCGGACACCATCGAGTACAAGATTGGCGAAATCTTCGGGGAAATCAAAAATCGCATTCAGAGCGGGTACAATCTCCGGGAGATCATCGAGCAGATTGATGAGTTGCGGTTTCGGTCCCAGACGGAAAAGCACGAGCTGTCCCACCTGTACGAGGCCAAGATCAAGAACATGGGGAATGCCGGGCGCAACGGGGGCGAGTATTACACGCCGCGCCCGCTCATCCGGGCCATGATTCAGGTGCTGAAGCCGGAAATTGGCGAGACCATTTACGACGGGGCCTGCGGCTCGGCGGGGTTTTTGTGCGAAGCGTTTGTTTACCTGACGTCCAAGGGCAAGCTGACCACCCGGGACCTGGCCACGCTTCAGACGCGCACTTTTTACGGCAAGGAAAAGAAGTCACTGGCCTACGTGATTGCCATCATGAACATGATTTTGCATGGCATCGAGGCGCCGAACATCATCCATACGAACACCCTGGCCGAGAACCTGGCCGATATTCAGGAAAAGGACCGCTATCACGTGGTACTGGCCAATCCGCCGTTTGGCGGCAAGGAACGACCGGAAGTGCAGCAGAATTTTCCCATTCGCACCGGCGAGACCGCGTTCCTATTCCTCCAACATTTCATCAAAAGCCTGAAGGCGGGCGGGCGGGGCGGCATCGTCATCAAGAACACGTTTCTCTCGAACACCGACAACGCCTCGGTGAGCCTGCGCAAGCTGCTGCTGGAAACCTGCAACCTCCACACCGTTCTGGATTGTCCCGGTGGCACGTTTCAGGGTGCTGGCGTGAAAACGGTGGTCCTGTTTTTTGAGAAAGGCCGCCCGACCCGGAAGATTTGGTATTACCAGCTCGACCCCGGCCGGAACCTGGGCAAGACCAACCCGCTCAACGACGACGATCTAGCCGAGTTCGTGATGCTCCAAAAGACCTTTGCCGACTCCCCCAAGAGCTGGAGCGTGGAAGTGAGGTCACTGAGCGGAGTCGAAGTGGATCTGTCGGTGAAGAATCCTAACGGCAACGAGGAAATTGCGCACCGGAGCCCGGCGGCCATTCTCAAGGAAATCGCCGCGCTCGATGCTGAAAGCGCGGAAGTTTTAGAAAACATAAAGGCACTCCTATGAAGCAGGGGTGGCAGCTTAAAAAGCTTGGTGATGTTTCCCTTAAAATCCAAGATGGAGCACATGAGTCTCCTCAGGTGCTTTTCGACACTCCTGGAAAAGATAGATTTCTTTACATAACGTCGAAAAACATTCGCACAAACTATCTCACAATTGAAAATGTGTCGTACGTAGGGCGGGATTTCCATGATAAAATTTATCCGCGATGCCAGCCGCAAATTGGTGATGTTTTGCTGACAAAAGATGGTGCAAACACGGGGAAT
>CAIZWI010000273.1 GCA_903936645.1 uncultured Verrucomicrobia subdivision 3 bacterium | reverse complement strand
TTGGTGGCGTCCTGCCTCGGCAGCCTCCCGGCCAGCCTATATGCCCAACGGCCGCCCAACTTCCGAATGCCGCCGGGCTTTCCCAACCCGCCTACGTCGTCCGATAATGGTGCGGGCAAGTCTGATGGCTCCAGCCCAGCCGCCACGGGGCCGTGGATTCCTTCCGAAGCATTAAAAACCAGCGCCACCACCAACCTGGCGGGCAGTAACACCAATCTTCCAGAAGGCATTCAACTCAGTTTTCAAGGGGCCAACATAGACATGATTGTGCAATGGCTGGCCCAAACCACGGGCAAGACAGTCCTCAAGCATCCCCAGGCGCAATGCCAGTTGACCATCACCAGCAGCAAAAAAGTTTCCCAGCGCGAGGCAATTAATCTCGTGTACCGGGCGCTGGCGCTGGAAGGCTTTACGGCCATTGAACTTGCCAGCTCCATATTGATTGTGCCGGAGGGCAAGGAACCCATGATGAGTCCGGAGTTGCTGGACAGTTCGCAAACCAATGTGCCGGAGGGGCGGCAGCGCTTGATTCGGGTCTTTTCCCTCAAGCATGTGCATGCGGCTGATCTGAAGGACCGGCTGCGCACGGTGCTCACCGACAAGGCCACGGTGGAGATTGACGAGGCCTCGAATCAAATTGTCATTACGGACTACAATGACAATATCCGGGCGGTGACTTCACTGATCAATGCTTTGGACGCCGACATGTCGGAGGACGTCACGGTACGGGTGCTGGCCTTAAAAAATGTGCAGGCGGCGGACTTAATGAAGGAAATTGCGCCCCTTTACCAAAAAAAGTCCGGCAAATCTTTCGAAGACACCGTGGAGGTGAATGCCGACGCTCAAGCAAATTCCCTGCTCGTTTACTCCAGTCTGGCCAATTTCCGGGCCATTGAAAATTTTGTGACCCAACTGGACACCAAGGACGCCCAGGACAAAGTCATGATGACCTTTGCCCTGAAAAATGCCGATGCGCAGGACGTGGCCAAACAATTGCAGGATCTCAACCAGGAACAAAACAGCGTGGCGCGTTACGTGTTTAACTACGGTTCCATGGGAAATAACAGCAGCCGAAAAATGACGGTGGTGGCCGACCGGCGGCGCAACTCCCTGATCGTCCAGGCCCCACCGGCGCAGATGCCGGGCATTCAAAAGATGGTGCAGGATCTCGACCAGCCGGTGAATGACGACAGTCTGGCCCCCAAAATTTACCCCCTAAAGTATGTCAGTGCCTCGGACATTGAGGATGTGCTGAATGAATTGTTTTTGAAAAAGAACCAGCAGCGAAATTATTACGATTATATTTTCGGCGGGGATTCCGAGTCGCAGGACACCTCCGACCATGATGTGGGCCGGTTGTATGGCAAGGTGCGCATCACCAGCGAACCTTATTCGAATGCCCTCATTGTGACCTCCAATTCCAAGGAGAATCTGGCGGCGGTGGAAAGCATTATCAATCAGTTGGACCAGCCTTCCGAGGCCAGTGAAAGCACGCTCCATTGCGGGTTGAAATTCGCCAAGGCGGCGGTGGTGGCGAACAGCATCAACATTCTGTTCGCCAAAAATGGCGCGCCCCCCTTGCGTGGCGGGGCCACGGCGGCGAACCAACCGAACAGCCAGGGCGCCAACAATTCCCCGCAAAATGGTTCCTCGCCCCAGGACGCTAATAATGCCCAGGTTGG
>CAIZWI010000272.1 GCA_903936645.1 uncultured Verrucomicrobia subdivision 3 bacterium | reverse complement strand
ACACGGCGACTTTGCTGCCCAACGGCCGCGTGCTCTTCGCCGCCGGTTACGATCACTCCGCCTTGCTCGCCAGTGCGGAACTCTACGCGACGGTGCCGGCGTGGACGCCTGCCGGGGGGCTGGCCATCAACCGGGCCTATCATACGGCCACGCGGCTGGACAACGGGCAGGTCCTCGCGGCGGGCGGCTACAGCGGCACGAATGCCCTGGCCGACGCTGAGTTGTTCGACCCGGGCACGGGGTTGTGGACGGTGACGAATGCCCTGCACCAAGCCCGTTATCTTCACACCGCAACGATTTTGACCAATGGCCAGGTGCTGGTCGCCGGCGGGTTTGATGGAACGAATGGCCTGCTGAGCACCGAACTATTCGATCCTACCACGGGCGTCTGGACCAGCTCCAGCCCCCTGATCCGGCCGCATTATGGTCATACAGCCACCCGGCTAAACGACGGCCGGGTGTTGCTGGCGGGCGGGATGGGAGCCAACGGAACGCCCACCAATACCGTGGAACAGTACGACCCGGTTGCGGGCCGGTGGACGGCCGTCGCCGCCATGCTGACCTCGCGTTATGGCCACACGGCCACGCTGCTGACCAATGGCACCGTCCTCGTGAACGGCGGCACCAACAAGGCCGGCGGGATGCTCAACAGTGCGGAACTTTTTAGTCCTCTCACCGGCACGTGGTCGGCCACGGGGTTGCAGAATTATTACCATTTGAATCATACCGCCTCCTTGCTGCCCAATGGCCAGGTGCTGGTGGCGGGTGGCGCTTATGTGCGGTTTCCCTCGCCCTCCGCCCCCACTTATTTTGCGACGGCGGCGGCGGAAATATACGACCCCGGGACCGGCACGTGGCTCGCGACCAATGCCATGAGCACCGCCCGGGTGAATCCCTCCGCCACCTTGTTGAACAACGGCTTGGTTTTGGTCGCCGGCGGCGGCAACAGCCTCAATAGTGCGGAGTTATTTAATCCGGCCCAGGGCACCTGGACCACCACCCTGGCCATGAATTCGGCCCGCCGCGGCCACGGTTCCACCCTGCTGGCTAATGGCGGCGTATTGGCCAGTGGTGGTTACAATGGCGCCTATCTGGGCGCTTCCGAGCTGTATGGCATCCCTTATGCCATCCATCAGCCGGCGCTGCAAAGTGGGGGGCTGGCTTTTTCCTTCAGTAATTTACCGGGCTTCAGTTTTGCCGTTCTGACCACGACCAATCTGGCCTTGCCCCTCAATCGTTGGCAGTTCAATGGTAATGTTCGCGAGGTTTCCCCGGGCCAGTTTCAATTCATCGATCCTCAGGCCGCCGCCAGTGCGCAGAAATATTATCAAGTGATCGTGCAATAATGGACTGACGATGCGGGGCGGGGCGCAGGGGCGGATGACTTGCGATATTGGGGTTCGTGCGGGAGCCTGCCGAAACCGCCGCGCCCGTTCATGGCTTGGCCGCCGGGACTCGCTCGGCGGGTAAGTTGCCGGTGACGCGCCATTCAATGGCGGCCTGCAACATCTGCGAGTTGTTCGAAAAATGCAGTTTTTCCTTAATCCGCGTGCGATAGGTTTCCACCGTGGATTTGCTCAAATGCAGGCGGCTCGCCATTTGCGCCATCCCCAGACCATGGCCGGTGAGTTCAAAAATTTCCAGCTCCCGGTCGGTCAGGTCCTGCACCGACAGACCTTGGTCCGGCCGCCGGCGTCCGGCCATTTGATCGGCCATTTGTGTGGTTATGCCCTTGCTCACATAAATCTGACCGGCCAGCAGGCAGTCCACGGCCTGGCCAAACGCTTTCAGTGGTTCCCGCAGGGTGAGGTAACCATTGGCCCCGGCTTGGATGGCCCGTTGCGCGTAGAGGAATTGATCCTGGGGGGCAATCACCAATACGAGCAGCGTGGGAAAATGCACCCGGATGTCTTTTAAGAGTTCCAGCCAGTGGGAGTGTTGGTGGCTCAAGCCGAGGGCCACCACGTCGGGGGCCAAAGCCCGAATTTGGGGGATTACCTCCTGATGTTCGGCCACTTCTCCGCAAATCTGGAGGCTGGGCCGGCTATCGGCCGCCAGCTTCAACCCGGCGCGCACCAGCGGATAGGCATCCACCAATAATAAGCGTTTTTGGCCGGCTGAACTCGTCTCGATTTCGGGTTTTACCATGATTTTTGGCCTTTGGTTAAAGTCATTTCCGGTCCTGATCGTTTTTAACCGGATTCATGGGAGAATCAGCAATTGATGGTTGGTACAATTTATGATCCAATGGCAAACTTTATCATTGGTAACGGTATCGCAAATACCACGATCAAGATCCTAGTTAATAGTTTATTGGAGATTTTTAAAATGACGACTAGAAAAAATCTGCCAGTTTGGGCTGCCTTGGCCTAACGCCCGGAGGTGCGGAAGCGGCCAGATTTCCCGCAAAAAAGCCATACTCTCCTCGCGGAACCGGTTAAATCGCCGTTTTTTTTGTTGATAGCAATTTTTGCTATATAAAAAAGCGATGCCTTGGGCTATATTTCCAAGTTTTGAAGAATACCACCCTGATTTGGTCAGTTTTTGGTAAAAGAGGTTTGGCGGGCATGGGGTGGCCTGATTTTAAGCGAGTCCAGCCAGCCCTGAGCCCAACGTTAGTAAATAGCGCACGGCATCAATTGTAAGTTTATGAACAGGTTGCCAATGTCTCAATCCATGGTCGCGAAACGCCGGGTCTTTATCGTGGAAGACCACCCGGTCACCCGCCAGGGTTTGGCTATGTTGATTGACCGCGAAGAGGACCTCTGTGTCTGCGGCCAGGCGGCTTCCGCGCCCCAAGCGCTGGCGGAAATTGCCGCAGGCCAGCCGGAAGTGGTGGTCATGGACATTGCGCTGCCCGGCCGGGATGGCATCGAATGCCTCAAAGATATTGCCGGGCTGCACCCACAACTGCCGGCTTTGGTGTTTTCCACCATGGATGAGATCATATACGCCAAACGCGCCTTGCAGGCCGGTGCCCGGGGTTATGTTAACAAGAGCGAGCCGGTCGAACATATTCTCCAGGCCATTCGCTGTGTGCTTGACGGTGAGGTCTATTTGAGCCCGGCCATGCAATCGCAGCTTCTGCGCAACGGGCTTGATTTTGGCGGCCCGAAATCGGCCTTGGGCGTGGATTTGTTGAGCAACCGCGAATTGGAAATATTCCGGATGATTGGTGAGGGTTCCGGCACCCGTCAGATCGCCCAAAACCTGAATTTGAGCATCAGCACCGTGGAAACGCACCGCACGCATATCAAGGACAAGCTGGGGGTGGCCCGCGCACCGGACTTGGTCCGGCAGGCGGTTATCTGGCTTAATCAAAAAAATTTCGACCGTTAAGCTGCAACGATTCATGGCCACCGCCTGGTTACGGCTTGAGCTTGGTTGCCCGGGCATGGTTCCGGGTGCCGGCAGTTACCGGGGTTAAACCTTCCTTCGTTAAGTGGCCACCATCAATCACTTGGGCAGCGTAGGCAAAGGGATGGTGGAAGCGAAATATGGAGCGTGGGCGCGGGCTCCGGGCGGGGTTTTCAGTTGACACTTGGGGAGGCGCTGTTTCAACCTCCTGCCATGTCCGAGTTGCTTTGGTTCGTCGCCCATACCCGTCCGCGCTGTGAAAAGAAACTGCTCGAATATTGCCAGCGCCACCAACTGAGCGCGACGCTCCCTTGTGCGGACTCGGCGCACAAATATCGCGGTAAAACCGTCTCGTTTAGCAAACCGATCTTCCCCGGTTACGTTTTTCTGCAACTGGAACCGGGGCAGGCCCAGACGGTGCGGCAATCCCAACATGTGGCGAACCTCCTCGATGTGTTCGATCAGGCCACTTTTGCCGAGCAGCTGAACGCCATCTTAATGGCATTAAAATCGGATTTGGAAATCCGGCTGGCCCCCGCCATTGATGCCGGCATGCATGTGCGCATCAAAGCCGGCCCCTTGCGCGGCATTGAGGGCTGGGTGGAACAGCGTTCCGGCATGGTCACCGTCTTGCTGCGCCTGGACTTCATTGGCCAGGCCGCCGCGGTGAAAGTGGATGCCGACCTGCTCGAACTCATTTGAAGCTCGGAAGCCATCTTTAAGGCGTTGGCGTGGTTGTTTTCGCCAGGGCCAGCTGCGCCGCCACCTCGGCGGTCCATTCCGCTCCCAGTTCCGGGGCGGTTTTCCCCGTGAAGTCTGGCCACAAACTGTCGGCATACCGGCCTTCCCGCATGGCGGCATTGAGCTTCATCACCAGGTTTTTGTCATATTTGAGGGAAACCCAGTTGAGGAAATTGGCCGTAATCCGGTAGCTGCCATCATACTTCGGGGTGAATCGGCGCAAATGCTTCAGCCAGACCAGATCGGCCCCGTGACTTTGCGGTTCGTAATTAAACCACCGGAGGTAGTCGGCACTGCCTTCCACGAGCCAGCCCGGATTGCGGCGGGAGCCCCGGCCGCCGAAATGCTGCACCACATGGACCAGTTCGTGCACCAGGGAACCAATCGCTTCCCCATGGATTTGGTCGCGAATCCATTGATCGCTCACAAAAACCCCGGTACCGGTGGTGTAGGCCACCCCTTCCATCGGCTTGATGGTGATGGGAAAGTGGGTCGGTGCGGTGTAACCATCGCTCGGGAGCAGGGCGGCAATTTTGGGATACCAGTCAGCGAGCACCGGAGCCAGTTGGTGTTGCGCCCAGTCTTGCAAGTCCGGTGCCGCGGTGGTGTCGATGGTGATTTCGGTCTGGCCATCGGAAGTTTTGAACCGGAATATGCCCGGTGAACCGGCGTCCTGCCGCACAATTTCAATGCCGCTGATCTTGGCGTTTTGATCCGGGCTGGCGGGATCGGCCTGGATGCGCACCACAATATTGCCCCGGGCATCGGGCGCAATGTCGGGAAATTCCCGCACGACCGCCTTGTTCATGCCTCCACCGGCCGCAAAGATGTCAAAATGGGTCAGGACTGGATGGCCGTTGAGCTTGATATTTTCCAGCCGGGAGCCCCGGCCATTGTCGAACACTTCCGCGAAATGCAAGCGCACCAGATAATGGGCATCGGCCGGCACGGGAAAGGTGTAGGCAAAATCGCTGCCATAACATTCGCCCTGATAGACCCCGGCGGGCGCGGCGTGCGGCGCACTGGTGTCAATCGTTGCATCCGCATGCCCCAGACTGCCCGAAATCAGCTCGGGATCGGGCACGAAATCGCCCACGGGTTCATCACTGCCGCACACCACGCGGATGGGCAGGGTCAGGCGGGCCGCCTGGTCCTTCGCCGGTGCGGGCAGGGGCGGGTAGGTGAAACCAGTCGGCATGGTCGCCGGCGGGCGGTCGGCCAGGGCAGCCCCCCAGGCGAGATTCGGTTGCGGTCCCATCACCAACCGCAAGGTGCCGCCCGCCGTGATTTGGGCGGCGGTGAGCCAGGGTTTCGTGAGCGGTTCACCATTGAGGGTGGCGGACTGGATGTAAATATTCACCGCGCTGTTGTTCCGGGCCAGCACCGTGAACGTGCGGCCATGATACGTGTCACGGTCCAGATGGACCACCGCCCGGTTCACCACCGGGCTGCCGATGGCGTAAATGCCGCTGTTGGGATTCAACGGATAGAAGCCCAGGGCGCTAAAGACATACCACGCCGCCATCTGCCCGCAATCCACATTTCCGCACTGCCCGGTGGGGGTGTCATCATAGAGCGTGGCCATGACTTCGCGCACGTGTTGCTGGGTTTTGCTGGGGACACCCGCATAATCATAAAGATAGGCCACGTGGTGGCATTGCTCGTCGCCCTGGGAATATTGCCCGATCAAGCCGCTGATGTCGGGAATGCTCGTGCGAATGAAGGAATCCGCCGTGAATAACGAATCCAGCTTTTGCACAAACCCCTGGTCCCCGCCGTAGAGCGAAATCATGCCGGGCACGTCCTGTTGCACGGCGAAGGCATACTGCCAGGCGTCCGCCTCGGTGTATTCGTCCCCCACCAGGCCATTGGCGACAAAGGGATAGCGCCAGGCGCCGCTCGCTTTGCGGCCGCGGAAAAATCCGGTGGAGGTATCAAAGAGGTTGCGGTAGTTCGCGGCCCGTTGATAGAACAATTGCGCCTCCGCCGGCTTGCCCAGGGTCTCCGCCAGGCGGGCGATGCACCAGTCATCATAGGTATATTCGAGGGTGCAGGAAGTCGCCGCCGCCCCGGGCTGGGACGCCACGTATCCCAGTTGCTTGTAAGTCGACAAACCATTCCGGTCCTGCATGGCCGTGTCCCGCATGGCCTGGTAAGCCGCCGCCACATCGAAGCCATGGAAGCCGGAGAGCCATGCCTCGGCGATCATGTCCACCGAATGATAGCCGATCATGCACCAGGTTTCATTACCCCACAGGGGCCAGATGGGCGTGGAATGCCGGCCCAATTCCTGATACTCCGCCAGCATGGATTGAACCATGTCATTGATCCGCGCCGGCTGCAACAGGGTCAGCAAGGGCCATTCCGCCCGGTAAATGTCCCAAATGGAAAACGTGGAATAGTTTTGAAAGGTTGCCCCGGCATGATTCTGGTGATCATAACCGCGATAGCTCCCATCCACATCGTTAAAGAGCACGGGCGCGAGGCACGATAAATACATGTTCGCGTAAAATGTGGAGCGAATGTGCGGATCAAACGTCTGGATTTGCACCGCATCAAACACCTGTGCCCATTGTTTGACCGCAGCGGACCGGACGCCGGCAAAATTCCAGCCGGGAATTTCCGCGGCCAGGTTCTTGCGGGCGCCCTCCAGGCCGGTGCCGGAAATGCCCACTTTCACGTAAATCACCTCGCCCGCCTTGGTTTGGTAGCTGACATAGCCCTTGAGATTCCGGCCGTGCGCCGCCTTCACGCCGTCCGCCAGCAACCGGCCGTTTTGCTCCAGCCCAAACGCCGCAAATGGTTGGGAAAACTGCATGACAAAATAAACCGCCCGGCGCCCGCCCCAGCCGTTGGAAAACCGGCAGCCGCTAATCGTGTCATTGCCTTCCACGGTCACCGCCGACTCCAGGGGGCTGTTACCCACGCCGTGGACCAAATCCAAAATAATGTGCGCCTGGTCGGTGGCGGGGAAGGTGTATTTGTGGAATCCGCACCGCGCGGTGGCCGCCAGTTCCACGGCCACCTGCGGATCTTGTAAAAACACCGAGTAACTGCCGGGCGTCGCCTGTTCCTGGGCGTGCGAGAAGCGGGACACATAGCCTTGTCCCGGCGTGCCGGCTTCGAGCCAGACCTTTCCGACCGTGGGCATCAACATCACATCCCCCAGGCAACCGCAGCCCGTGCCGCTGATGTGCGTGTGGCTGAAGCCCACGATGGCGTTGTCTGAATAGTGATAACCAGAACACCCATCCCAACCCTGGATGGGCGTGTCCGGACTGAGCTGCACCATGCCAAACGGCACGGTCGCGCCAGGGTACGCGTGGCCATGGGCAGCCGTGCCCACCAGCGGGAGGGGAGCTTTTAACGGGTCGCTCGGAAATGCTTTGGCCACGGTGGTGGGGGCGGCTGACCGGTCAGGGCTGATGACTTCAATCTCGCTGTAAAAAGTATTGCCAAAATCATCCTCAGCCTCGGTCCGGGCAATGACGAAAAGCAGGTAGCGAAAGGTTCCCAACCGGCCATTCGTGTCCGCAATCCGCACCCCGTACTGCCCGCCCGCCTCCTCGGCGGCCGCTGGTTTGGTATTCACCCGGGCCAGCCGTTTCCAGCCGCAGGTTGCCGGGTCGGTGCCCTGCTTGGGCGCGGCATTAAACCCGTTGGCCGTGCCGTCACTGGCGTACAGGTCATACACCTGCGGACCGCGCGAGCCCGGATGCCAGGAATACGAATGGACCTCCTGAATTGGAATGCAGCCGCCCAGGTCCACTTCCAGCCGTCCCCCGGCGGTGCCCGCGTTGAAAAAGAAGTTTTGTCCCGGCGCATCCCCCTCACCGGGCAGTTGGCCATCGTTCAATTGGCTTAGTTCCCCCCCGTTCGGGTCCCGCTCGCCATCGATCAGGACAAATTTGGCGCCCCGGGCCGCGTTCGCCGGCGCGGGTGCGGGCAGGTTGCTGAATTTGAAGCCCGGGCGCGCCTCATCGTTGTCGTGGTGGCCCACCGTCACGGTGACCCCGGCGTGCGCCGCCAGTCCGGCCAGCAGGCAGGCCCCGGCCAGTAAAAAAGGTTTGTGAATGTTCATGGAAGTTTAAGAAATTTGCGGACGCCCAGATTACTTCGGCACCACCGGATGCGTGCCCCAGGCACTGGGCTGGGGACCCATGGTGAAAACCAGGGTGCCACCTTGCTTGACGGCGGGATACGGCAGAAAGGGTGAATCCCAGTTCTGGCCATTTAGCCGCACCGACTGGATATAAATATTTTCGTTGGAGATATTTTCCGCCGTCATCGTGAACTTTTTACCGTTGGAGAGGTGCATGACCGCGTGGGGAATTTGCGGCGCCCCGATCACATAATAATCGCTCCCCGGACACACCGGATAGAAACCCAGGCAAGTGAACAAATACCAGGCGGACATCTGGCCGCAATCATCATTGCCACACAGGGAATCGGGCTGGTTGCCGTATTGGGTGGTCACCACCTGATGCAACCGCCGCGCGGCTTTAGCCGGCTGGCCCGCATAACTGTAGAGATAAATCACATGGTGGCTGGGCTCGTTGCCATGCCAGTATTCGCCAATGCATCCCCGAAGATCGTTGGTGGACATTTCCGCGACGAATTGCCGGGATAAATGGGCATCAAACAGCGAATCCAGTTTCGCCACAAACGGGTCCGTGCCGCCCATCAGGCGGATTAAACCCGGGACATCCTGGGGCACAAACCAGGAATATTGCGAACTCGTTGCCTCGGTGACATCCGTCATGTTCGTGCCGCCCCCAAACGCATGCGGGTCAAACGGGGTCCGCCAGTTGCCTTGGGCATCCTTGGGTCGCATCCAGCCGAGACTCGGATCGTAAATATTCGCATAGCTGGCCGCACGTTTGGTGAAGTATGCATAATCCGCCGTCTTGCCCAGCGCTTGCGCCAGGCGGGCAATGCACCAATCGTCGTAGGCATATTCGAGGGTTTTGGAAAGGGACTCATCCTCCTGATCGCAGGGCACCCAGCCCAACCGGGCGTAGGCCGCCAGTCCGTCGTAATCTGGATTCATCGCCGTCGCTTTGATCGCCTCGTAGGCATGCTGAACATCAAAACCCTGCACATTCTTGAAATACCCGTCCACAATCACCGGCACACCATGATAACCGATCATGCACCAGGTTTCGTTGCCTTGCAGCTCCCACATTGGCAGCAGGTGGTCGGCACTCTGGTCATAATGCGCGAGCAATGAATTAATCATGTCCGCATCCCGCGGCTCCTGAATCAAGGCCAGCAAGGGATGTTCGGCGCGAAAGGTGTCCCACAAGGAAAACACGGCGTATTCGGTGAAGCCTTTGGCCTGGTGAATATTTTGGTCGAAGCCCCGGTAAGCGCCATTCACATCCTGATACAGATTGGGAGCCAGCGAGGCGTGGTACAGCGAGGTGTAAAACGTTTCCTTTTGTTGCGGGCTGCCTTCCATGGTGATCCGCCCGAGTTCCTGGTCCCAGCGCGTGCTCGTGGCTTCCCGCACCAGGTTGAAATCCCAGCCGGGTATCTCGGTGTCTAGATTTTGCAGGGCATCGGCGGTGCTGACGGCGGAAATGGCGACTTTTACCTCAATGGCTTCCTGGGCATGTGTTTTGTACTGGGCGAGGAATTGCAAATTCGTTCCGGCCGCCTCCTTGTGACTGCGGAACCGGTAGGTGTTATAAATCACCGGCTTGCCCGCACTGTAAATCACCGCCCTGTCAAACGGTCGCGAGTACCGGGCCGCAAAATACAAATACCGTTCCTTCGCCCACCCGTTGACTAAATGAAAGCCCGTAATCGTGGCATTGTCTTCCACGCGCACCCGTGATTCCGCCACCCGCCAGCGACCGCCATTGATGACATGGCTCAGGTCCGTCAGGATGGAGGCCTGGTCACTCGCCGGAAAGGTAAAGCGCAGTATCCCCGCGCGCTCGCCGGCCGTCAGTTCCGCGACCACCCCGGGTTTTTGCAGGGTGACCCGGTAATACCCGGCCGCGGCAGTTTCGTCGGCATGCGCATAAGCCGATTGATACCCCTGCTCGGGATGGTCTTTGGGCCCGGCCATTAGTTCCGGGGTGCCCACCTGGGGTTGAAAGAGAAAATCACCGAGGTCCGGGCAGCCGGTGCCCGTCAAATGGGTGAGGCTAAAACCCTGGATCGTCGGATCCGCATAGGCATAACCGGCATCGGTATCCCAATTGGTGGTGTCGGTGTCGGGACTCAGTTGAATCATGCCGAACGGCGCCGAAGGTCCGGGATACGTATTGCCCTCCGCCCCTTTGGTGCCGACCATTGGCCGGATGTAATCGGACAGGCGCGTGGCTGCCGCCACGCTCCGACCATCATCGACCGCCAGCAGTACCGTTACCAACAGGGTCAGAGGATTCAACTTCATAGCATTGCTCGATTCGTTTTACAATAGGCTTTGCGGGGCTTGCCGTCACGGTGGAAAAATGGCCAAATACGCCCGGCTGAATTCTCCCCGTGCCCAGGTCAGCCGCCCGCCGCGCTCCCGCCAGCAAACCCAAGGGCGCTGCCGATCCTTTTGGGATCAGGTCGCGCCTCATGATAATTTGCAGGGCAAAAATACCAGACAAACGCCCCATCGCTCCCGGCGGTTTACGGCTTGGCCTTACTGCCCCATGACTGACGCAAACTGATAAGTGCCCGAACCCACTTCAAACACGCCGCTCCCATGTTCCGCCCGCAGGAAATGCACGCCCGGCACCGTGGCCGCCAGGGTGCCGCTTTCCGTGATGTCCGCCGGGTTTTGCGCGGGCACATAAACCGTCGCGGTCGTGTTGACCGGCACCGTCACGGCCAGGCTCAAATGGGTCCCCTCGCGTTTCCAATCTGTGGCAATCGTGCCATGGATGGAATTGTAACTGGTTTTCGCCCACGTGAGGCCGTTCTCAATAATGGGTTTGATTTGAATGGCGTTGTAACCCGGGCTGGCCGGGCGGATGCCGCCCACGCCGCCGAACAAATATTCACCACAGGAACCCAGGGAATAGTGGTTGAAGGAATTCATACCGGGATCTTGGAACCCTTTCTCCGGCGTCCAGCCATCCCAGCGTTCCCAAATCGTGGTCGCCCCGTGTTTCACGGAGAACAGCCAGGAGGGAAACGTGTCCTGCAACAGCACGCGATAAGCCGTTTCCGCCTGGCCCACCTGGGTCAATACGGGCAGCAAATAGCTCACGCCAATGAATCCGGTGGAGAGATGGTCCCCTTTGGCCTTGATGTCTGCCACTAGGTATTCCCCCGCCTTGGCCTGCAAGGCCGGCGGGAGCAAGTCGAATTTCAGGGCCATGGCGTAGGCGCACTGGGTGTTGCCCCGCACCTGACCATCTGCCGAAACAAAACGCTGGTTGAACGCCGTCTTGATGGCTTCGAACAGTTGACTGTATTTCGCCGCCTCCGCCGACCGGCCCACGGCGGCGCAGGCTTGGGCCACCAAATGCGTGGAATAGGCAAAATAGGCGGTCGCAATCATATCCTTGGGTGTGTCCGCGCCAATCGAAAGCCAGTCGCCATAATCATTACCCCGGTTGTGGTTGCGGATATAATCCTGGCTGTTGGCATGGAGGTATTCCACCCACTTGATCATCGCCGGCAGGTGGCGTTCCAAAATGCGCTTGTCGCCATAGGTCTCGTAAATGGTCCACGGACAAATCACGCCCGCGTCGCCCCAGGCCGGCACCCCGCCCGACATCCCCGTATTGGGGCTGACATCCGAAAAAGATCCCTCCGCCGACTGCCCGTCATCCACATCCACCAGCCATTTGGTGAAAAAGGATGCCACATCTGCATTATACGTTGCCGTGCGAATGAAGACCTCGGCATCCCCCATCCACCCCAGCCGCTCGTCCCGCTGCGGGCAGTCGGTCGGCACACTGATGTAATTGCCCCGCTGGCCCCATTGAATATTCGATTGCAACTGGTTGATGCGCGGATCCGAGCAACTAAATTCGCCGGTGTGCGGATTATCCGACCCGATCACAATGCCTTGCACCGTGTTCAGGTCCGGCGGCCCGCTCAAGCCCTCCAGCTCCACATAACGGAAACCATGGAAGGTAAAGCGCGGCTGCCAGGTTTCCACCCCGTCTCCCTTGCAAATGTAGTGATCGATGGACGGGGCTCCGCGCAAATTTTGCGTATAGATTGTGCCGTCGGTTTTTAGCATTTCGGCATGCCGCAAGGTGATCTTCGTACCCGCCGGGGCCGGCACCGTCAAACGCACCACGCCCACCATGTTTTGGCCCAGATCAAAATCCCATACCCCCGGTTTGGTCTCCTTGACCGCCTTGGGCTTGAGCACGGCCGTTTCCCGCACCGGCTCCATCGTTTGCGCCTCCAAAGGCCGGGTGGCTTCGTCGCGCACGGTCACCGGTTGCCAGCCGCTCTCATTCAAGCCGGGCTGGTCCCAACCCGCCAGTTCCAAGCGCGCGTCATAATCCTCACCCAGCATGAAATCCGAGGCCAGAATCGCGCTGTCATGGGATTTCCAGGAGGCATCCGTGGCAATGGTTTGCGTGCGGCCATCCGCGCTGGTGATTTCCAACTGCGCGAGGAAGGCCGGTTGCCGGCCGAAGAACTCAAATCCGCCATTCCCAATGTGGCCGCTGTACCAGCCCTTGGCCAGCAGGGCTCCCAGGGCATTGCCGCCCGGTTGCAGCAGCGCCGTCACATCATACATTTGATACCGCACCCGCTTGCGATAATCCGTCCAGTCCGGGGCCAGCACATGATCCCCCACCCGGTGGCCGTTGATGCGCACCTCGTACAGTCCCAGGGCCGAGGCCAGCAAGCGGGCCCGCACCACGGGCGATTTCAACACAAACGCTTTGCGCAAGTACGGCAGCGGACTGGGTTTGTCCGGGATCCGCAGCGTCTGGTTCTCCTCCACAGCCTGCTTTACCGTTTCCCCGTCATAGACATATTCCACATGCAGGCGTTTAACCACATTATAGGCGGGATCCGCCCCCAGGTTTTTATTATTCACCAACAGGTTTAATTTTCCGTTCTGGATTTTACTGCTCACCTTTGCAGTCACATCCGTGGAGCCACCCGCGGTCACCGCCTGGTATGTGGCGCTCAGAATTTTAATGCTGGCCGCCGGCGCGATGGCCGGTGGGCCGGGACTGATCCACTTGGCCTGCCAGTCACCGGGCTGCAAGAGGCCCATCTGCCACGCCGCGACCGCACTCCAATCACTCGCCGTGCCCGTCGCATCCCATACCCGCACCTTCCAGAAACACTGTTCCCGGGAGTCCAGCGCCTGGCCGGCATAGTCGATCTGGCTGGTCGCGGACGAGGCCACTTTGCCACTGTCCCAGAGATCCCCCGTCCCCGCCGCCAGCAGCGCTTCCGAGGAGGCCACCAGAATCTGGTAGGCCGCCTGGCTGGTCCCTCGTTCCGGGGCTGCCAGTTGCCAGCTCAGCCGGGGATGGCTGGCATCAATGCCCAACGGGTTATGGAGATATTCACAGCGCAGGTTGTCGATGGAGACCGCCGCCGGGCACAGGCCCGCCAGCAACAGGATCCCCAACGTCATTATGGGTTTGATGGCCTTCACGTTTGGTATTGATTTAAAATATGTCTTCACAGAAAAGTTAACCAATAATTCCCCGGCCCGGCCCCTGGCGTGACCGCCACGGCGCCTGCCCGCATCCCTCCGGTCGACACCCCGGACTTCCGAAAGCCTTTCCAGGAGGGACCTCTCAAGGTAACAATTGATTTACTTACCTTAGCGTTGGCCGGCCCCGGGTGTCGATACCCAGACCCGGTGACCCGTGCATCACCGAATTAGGGTATCAGCTTTGAAATCTGGCTTGGGGGGCGGCTGCACCCGGCTGGAACCGCCAGCCTGTCCCGGCGAAATCACGGTGCTTCCGGCGGTTTTTGCAGCGGCGATTTGGAGGCCATGTACCGCACCACCGCCTCCGTGCGCGAGCGCACGTGGAGCTTGTTGAAAACGTGCTTCAAATGGGTGCAGACCGTGTCAATGCTCAGTTCCAGCTTGTCGGCAATCTGCTTGTTGGAGTAACCCTGCGAGAGTTGCAGCAAAATTTGCTCCTCCCGGATCGACAACTTGGCCGATTCATCCCGGACCACGGCCTTTTGCCGGAAGGACTCAATCACCCGCCGCGCAATCTGGCTGGTCATCGGCACCCCGCCCCCCAACACATCCAGCAGCGCGGCCCGCAAATCCGCCGGCTTCGTGCGTTTGAGCAGATAGCCATCCGCTCCCGCCTCCAATGCCAGAAACACCAGTTCCTGGTCCGCCATGGCCGTCAACATCACCACCTGGGTTTGCGGCAGAAGGGCTTTGAGCCGCACGGTGGTTTCAATCCCGGACATGCGCGGCAGGAAAATATCCATCAGCACGACATCCGGCTGCTCGGCCGGTATGGCTCGTAACGCCTCCTCCCCTGTGGCACAGGTGAAGACACAGGCGAAGTCGGGAAACGAGTTGATCAGCTTGGCCCAACTTACCCGCACATCCGGCTGGTCCTCCACCAGGGCGACCTTGTACTTGGGGCGGGTGGCCGCTTCGGTGGTCCGTGCCGTCCGGGACGGCTTCGTGGCATTAGCAGTTGGCTGGGTCATGGTTTTGTGCAGCGTCATGAGGCGGTTGGCTTTTTAGCTCGCCGGGTTGATCCGAAAAGGTTTGGTCGTCCCGCAACCAGTTCCACGGGTACCGGCGCGGGGGGGTGAGCGGCACGGAGAATTCCACCCGGCAGCCCTTGCCGGGCTGGCTGATCACCCGGCAGGTGCCGCCGAGGTCATTCACCCGCTGTGCCATGTTGCCCAGTCCGTTGCGTTCCGGTTTGTGTTGTGCCATGTTAAATCCCTGCCCGTTGTCCTGCACTGCCACCAGCAACCGCTGGCCCTGGCGCTGAATCTGGATGCTCATCTCGGTGGCTTTCGCATGTTTCACCGCATTATTCAGCGCTTCCTTGATGGCCATCAGCAGGCTCCGGCGGAGCGGCAGGTTCAGCGGGGCCATCGACATTTCCTGGTCCACCACAAACAGGCACTGAATCTGGGCCGGCTCCAAAAAAGCCTGTGCATAGTTGCAAACATACGCCGCAAAGTCACGCATGGTGTCGCGCCGGGGATTCACCGCCCAGAGAATTTCATCCATCGTCGCCAGCAACCCCCGCGCCTCCTCACAGATCTGGACGAGTTGCAGATTGCGTTCGGAACCCTCGGGAAACCCGTTCTGCGCCTCCTCCCCGTGTAATACGAGCATCGTCATGCGCGGACCAATGTCGTCATGGATGTCCCGGGCAATCCGCGCCCGCTCCCGCTGTAATAACCAGCGTTCCCGTTGATGAAACGCCAGTTGCGTCATCAGGCGAAAGCTAATGAGAATCACCAGGATACACACGCATAGCAGCGTGATCTGAAACCAGCCAGTCTGCCAGAAGTGCACCTTGATTTGCTGCAGCGAGGGCATCCGGTTCACATTTTGCGGCACCGTCCACCACGGCAGGCTGCCGAACGGCGCAATGTTCGTGGCCGCCAGCCAGGTTTCCCCCGCCTTGGTCAATTGCACCCATTTGCGGGTCCCCTCCGGCACAATCCGCCAACTGCTGTCCGATTTAACCTCCATCGAACGCCCGTCGGCCAGGCTGATGTGCAAACCAAACAGCATGCCCGCGAAGCCCGAGTCATTGTACGCATTCACCGCCAGCACATGGCGCCCGGGCGTCAGGATTTGCTTCAAATCGAAAACAAACAACTCCCGCCACTCCGCGCCCCGGCCCAGCTCCCGCCCGTCCAGAAACAGGGTGAACTCATTGTCCACCGTCATCACCAACCGGGCTTTCACAATCGGGCTGCCTTCCGGCACGACAAATGCCTTCCACAACTGGCAGGTTTGCTGGTTTGTGGTTGTCGTGCTCCAAATCCATGTGTCCAACCCGTTGGTCGGGCTGTCATATTCCTCAGGACTGTCCGCCGCTGCGGACTGGGGGGGCGGTGGTTCCACTCCCGCGCTCGGGGCTGGCAGTGTCATCAGCCCAAGGACCGCCCACAGCAGCACGACCGCCCAGCGCGGAAAACGCCACCCTCGGCGCCGGTTGCCCAAGCCACGTAAAAATCTCAAGAGGTGCAAGCGCTGGCAACATAATCGATTTTCCCTCAACGCCAAGCTCCTTGTGTGATGCCCGCACCCTTTATGGTTACGCGGCGAATAACGTCTACCTGCCCGTCGCACTTCCGACCGGGGCGTTGTCCGGTAACTGTCCGGTCACCCGCTCAACGTTTTTCGCCGCCGCGATTTCTTTCCCATCGGCCAACACCCGCAGACCCCGGCCCCGCCCGTAATGCGTCCCGCTTTGATCAAATAAAATGGTGAGTTCCCGCCCATGATAGCGAATCCGGTCCAGGCAGAAATACGACCAGTCCGCCGGCACCAGCGGATGGACCTCCACCGTGTCATCCGCGCGCGGACGCAGGCCGATCAAGCCACTAATTATAAAATCGCAAAACGTCGAATGATTATAATCCTTGCCGCGCTCGGTGGGGGGTTGGTGGCGCTGCCGCAGGAGGGTCCGGGAGATCCAGTCGCCGTTGGTTGGATTTAGATTTTCGTCAATCCACGGCACCACGCGCCCATCGTCGAGGGTGCGCCGTTGGGCGACGGCATAGACTTTCAGCATTTTAAAGTAATCTTCCGCCCCAATGACCGATTGTGGCGGCCCATTCAATAAATTCGCCAGGCCGGTCAACGTAATGGCTGTCGCAAACGGCCAGCTCGGCCCGTTCCACTGGCACTCGTGGCCGGTGTAAGCAATCGCGAATTGGGGACAACGCTGTTCCGCCGTGGTCAGCCCGAAGGGCGCGCCGAAACCTTGAGGGTCCAATACTTGTTTCCAGGCCACGGTGAATGCCAGATCCGGTAAATTGAAATACCACGGCGTGTAGCCGTGCAGTTCCCGCACCTCCGCCAGGGTTGCCTTCGTGCCGCGCGGGAGCACCTTGAAGAACTGCGCGTTCGCATCCCACAGTTTCTCCTGCACCAGCGTCTTGATCGCCGCCGCGCGCGCTTGAAAATCGCGCGCCACCGCTGGCTGGCCGGCGAGCTCCGCCATCCGTGCCACCGCCAGCGCATCCCCAAACTGATAGCTGTTGATCGTCGCCCAGTACCCGTTGCCACCAATGGACATCTCCCTGCCGTCCCGGTCATCGATCTGCCAATACAGCCCGCTGGCATCCCGGTGCGTGTGTTCCCAGGCATTGTAATTGGCGATCAATTTCGGGAGCAGCCGCAGTGTCTCCGTGCGGTCGCCCGTCACGCAGTAACGCTGCCAGACGGCGTCCGCGACCCAGAACGAATAACTCCTGGGGTCGCCGCCCCCGCCAAACCAGTACGCCAGATAATCATCAAGATATTTCGGGTCCGCCAGCCAGCGGCCCTCGTAAACATGGTGGCCGGCGGCACAATTAATGGAATTGTCCTTCCCTGCCCAGCTCACTTGCGGCAGGAATTCATCCACAATAAAGCCTGCCGGCGTCCGCTTGAGGTGTTTCCGATACGTCCACCAGCGGAAATAATAAGTTCTCTGCAACTCCGCCTCCGGGCAATCCAGCAGTGGAATGTTATCCTTCAGAAAATCCCACGCGCCGGCATTTGGGATGCACCCCCGGTACAGTTCATTATCATCCTGGTTGAACTCCGCGATATAATGCTGGCAGGCTTCGGTCTTGAGCACGCGGTCGGGCTCGGACACCGCCCCCGGCGCGCCAGCCGCGAGGCCCCGCTCCAGGGAGCCCAACATCAGGACGGGCAGCAACCACCAGAGGCACCTTTGAATAGACATACGTTTGTGTCCGGCAATGAAATCGGTTTAACCCGCCGGCGCAAGCCCACTCACCCTTTCTTGCAGGCGCTGCTCTTCAATGGTGCCAGCGCCCAGCATGCCTTGCGGCTGGGCGTCAGCGGTCAACGCCCCCCGGGCTGCTTCCTTTTTTCCTGCACTCCCTTCGCTCGTGAAAAATTCGGCCGTGACATTGCGCCGCTGCTCTGGAAATATTTACCTATGAAAACACCATTTTTAGTCTGTACCCTTGGAATTCTGGTGGCCCTCTTGGCGGGCTGCGCCCAGCAAACCTCCACCCCGCCCGCGGCTGACGCGTCGTCCTCCGCCACCTCCGCCACCACCCCGACCGTCAACACCAATGATGTGGGGGTCATCACCACCAGCGAAGGCGTCATGGTCGTGGAATTTTATCCCGACGTTGCCCCCAACCACGTGGAAAACTTCAAGAAACTCGCCCGGTCCGGTTTCTATGACGGCACCGCCTTCCACCGCGTCATCCCCGGTTTCATGATTCAGGGCGGCGATCCGAATACCAAGGACGAAGCCAACAAAGCTGCCTGGGGCCAGGGTGGACCCGGCTATACCATCAAGGCGGAATTCAACGCCAAGCACCATGCCCGCGGCATTCTCTCCATGGCCCGCGCCTCCGATCCTGATTCGGCCGGCAGCCAGTTCTTCATCTGCCACGCCGATGCCGGCAGCCTCGATAATCAGTACACCGTGTTTGGCAACCTGATCAAGGGCTTTGACGTCCTCGATAAAATCGCCACCACCCCCACCGAAACCCCGGATCGCCCCATCAAACGGGTCAACATCGAAAGCGTGAAAATCGTGCCGGCCAACACAGTGCAATAATTTCCCTGGTTTTTCCCAAAATATTTATGAGCGAAGTAGCGATTATCACCACCACCGAAGGCGAACTGACCCTGGAATTCTGGCCGGACGTCGCCCCCAAAACTGTCGAGAACTTCAAAACCCTCGCCAACAAGAACTACTATGATGGCACCGCGTTTCACCGCATCATCAAAGGTTTCATGATTCAAGGTGGCGACCCCCTGACCAAGGACCCCGCCATGGAAGCCCGCTGGGGCACCGGCGGTCCGGGGTACCAGATCAAGGCCGAATTCAACGACCGCCCCCACGTCCGGGGCGTCATTTCCATGGCGCGCAGTGCCCATCCCGATTCCGCTGGCAGCCAGTTCTTTATTTGCGACGGCGATGCCTCGTTTTTGAACAAGCAATACACCGCCTTTGGCAAAGTGATCAAAGGCGAGGACGTGCTCACCAAACTCGCCAGCACCCCCGTAACCCGCAGTGGCGGCGGCGAGGCCAGCAAGCCCACCAAGCGCGTGGGTGTGATCAGCATCCGCATCGTGTCCGCGCCCTGAGTTAAACCGAACAGCTTAAACCACTAACGCCGGCGGCCAGAAACCCAAATATTTCTGCCTCCGGCGTTTTTCCTTAACCGCCCATGGAAAACGCGCAACTCGCCCAGCTCCTCACCGCCATGGGCTGTCCCGCTGACAAATCCGCCGAAATGGCCGCCCAGCTAAACAAGCGCGCCCATCAACTCGCCGAGTCCAAGGGGCGCACCTACGACGAGGCGCTGCTGCATTTGCTCAACCTCATGAAGCAAGGCTGGGCGGCGCAGGGAAAATAACCACCCTATGATTAAACCCTGGACTCTCCTGCGCTCCGCCTTCATCGGCGATTTTCGCATCTTCAAACTGCGGTCGGACTTCAAAATCAACCCGCGCACCGGCCGCGAGCACGACTTTTTCATCCTCGACGCGGTCAACTGGGTGAATGTGATCGCCCGGACCCCGGACCACCAGTTGGTGATGGTGGAACAATACCGGCACGGTTCCAATTCGGTGGAACTCGAAGTCCCCGGTGGCGTCATGGACCCCGGTGAAACCGATCCGGTGGTCACCGCCATCCGCGAATTGCGCGAGGAAACTGGTTATACCGGCGAAAATGCCCGCATTTTGGGCCGGGTGCTCGCCAACCCGGCGATTTTGAACAATTACTGCTACACCGTCCTGATTGAAAACTGCCGCCCGGTCCATGATTTGGAACTTGATCCGGGCGAAGACCTTATCACCCATTTAATCCCCGAGGCTGCGGCCCCCCAAATGGTCGCCGAGGAAAAAATCCGCCACTCCCTGGTGGTGGTGGCTCTGTCGCACTTTGATCAGTGGTTGCGAGGGATTAAGCGAATCTAAGCGGGTATCAAGCGGTGCGTTCGAAAACCCAAAACCGGGTTTGGAGGAATGGCCGGAATGAACATTTGAAGCGGATTAGCGTGAACTCGGCCATTTTGACCGGATTGCCCTGCGTTCGCGGCGGGAGAATGCCAGACGCTACCGTTCTTGGAGTGTTGTCCGCCGCTACCACGGAATCCGAAATCCTGGCAGATTATCCAGATCTCGTCTTCGGGACATCAAGACCCGTCTGACCCATGCCACTTGGCTTACCCGCAAGCTTGAAATGGATCTCCAGCCGGTGTGACCATCGTTATTGACAATTGCCTGCCATTGTCTTGGGCAAGACAAAACCAGTCAGTGGGGCTGACGCAGGACCTTGCTTTCGCCTAATTACTTTTGAAACCCAGGCGGAATTACCGAGGGTTCTCCAGTTTCGGCTGGGTGACATCCGCCCGGCTAAAATTGGCGAGGATGTCCAGCAAGTTGTAAAACGGGCAAATGAAGAAATCCAACCGGGTGCCTTGATCACCCGAAACGGACACCACTCACGCTGGCGAATTCTCCCTCTGCGGGATTAGGTCCGGGGGGCCGAAATATTTGCTCGCCTGCGGCACCGCTTTTTTGCAAACTTTACTGGCGCAAGCATGAAAGCAAAAATCATCATCACGCCGAAAAAAGCCGTTCTTGACCCGCAAGGCAAAACGGTTCAGACCGCCCTCGAACACATGGGCCACACCGGCATCAAGGCCGTGCACGTGGGCAAATACTTGGAAATTGAACTCGCCGGCACCGATGTGGAGGCTGCCCGCCAGGCCCTCAATGCCGCCGCCCATCAATTTCTCAGCAATCCGGTGATCGAAGATTACCACCTCGAAATTTGCCCCTGAATTTCATGAACTTCGCCGTTCTTCAATTTCCCGCCTCCAATTGCGACCAGGATTGCGTCCACGCCGTCCGCGTGCTCGGCCATACCGCCAATTTTGTCTGGCACAAGGACACCTCCCTCGGCGCGGTGGATGCCGTCATCGTGCCCGGCGGCTTTAGCTATGGCGATTACCTCCGCTGCGGGGCCATCGCCCGGTTCAGCCCGGTCATGCAGGCCGTGAAACAATTTGCGGATAACGGCGGCCTGGTCATCGGCATTTGCAATGGTT
>CAIZWI010000271.1 GCA_903936645.1 uncultured Verrucomicrobia subdivision 3 bacterium | reverse complement strand
CGCCGTCTTGCCGCTGGTCAACAGTAGCCGTACGGCCTCCTCTTTAAACTCTTTACTGAACCGTTTGTGGTATTTGCTCATAGGTTTTACTTTCTATCAGCTTTATCCCGCTGTCCACTATCCGGGGGGAAGCCCACCCCGATTTTTTAACTTTGATTTGCTTTGATTCGCTTTGATTCCTGAGGGAGGCGGGGTTGGTCCAGGCGGTTTTCGTGAAAGGCACGATTTGGTACGATTTGGTTGATGAAGGGCACGACCGGGCGCGAATTTCTAGAACTCCATGGCAGAATATCAAAGAGCGGCCAGCCTCACTGAGGCGACGGCGGTCAGACTCAGCCCGCGGTCGGCGATACTGATTGGCGGATGGTATGAGCGAGCATCACGAGAACGGCAAAATTCGAGCCTCCGATTAATATTAGCATCAGATGATGAGTTGTCAAGTGGCCGACACGCGGGCAAGGATGGCAAAACCCTTTGACCGCCCACGGCTGGGATTTGAAAATATTCCCTTTAGAGCCGCTCGGAAAATTGCAAGAGTTCCTTGGGCGCGTCTTTTGGCGTTGGTCCCACAGCGCGGGATTGGCTCGGCCAGGGCAGCCCGCTGCGGGGATGCGGCGACCTCGCCGCCCTGGCCACCGCCAAAATCCGCTACCGCAGTCCCCCTTTCATTTTTCAGACCGGCGAATAAATGGTCAGTTGCCTTGGAGGCGGTAAAAACGGCTGGCTGGGTTGCTGACAGGGAGGGATAGATAAAAAGTGGTGCCGGTGGTTTGCACAGGGTTGGTCACGGCGGTCCAAGCCGTGGTGATGGTGCTGGTGGTGGTGGTCAATTGCAGGCCGGCGCCGCTTAAGGGCCACTGGATTTGCAGCCGGTTGGTGACGAGGTTGAGGCTGAGCTTTAGGGGGGCGCTCAACTGGCCGAGGGCGCCTGCCGCAGGCAGCAGGTTGCCTTGCCCGTTAAACAACGAGGCCGTGTCATAGCCAGCTTCATTCAGGCCATTTAGTTTTTGGTATTCGGCGCCCCACCAAAAAATCCCCGATCCCAGGCCGTTGGGAATTTGTTTGACGATCTGGGCCAGCGCAATGGCGTATTGACTCTGCCCATTGGTGGTGGGCGCAAATCCGTAAAGGTTGGTTGTCCAATACGAATTGGTCCAGGGAAAAGCCGTTTCCACGATCATAACCGGTTTGCCATAAGTGAGGGCAGCATTGGAGAGACAGAGAAACAGGTTGGTGAGCGGGCCGTGATAAAAGGGATAGTAGCTTTCACCAATGATGTCGAAGGGAACATTTTGGGTGTGGATGAGGTTGTCAAAAAAATATTGGGTCCCTGGCCAGTCCCCCCCGCGATCGATATGAATAATGATTTTGGGCGGATTTGAGGGGGCGGCGTCGGTGACTCCCTGAACCGCCGCTTTCAACAGAAGTCCGACGTTGGTCCATTGGGCAGCGGGGTTGCCGGTGCCATAGAGTTGCCCATTGGTCCAGAGCAGGCCCCCGGTAATTTCATTGCCGGTTTGGACGTAGTCCGGCAGGGCACCGGCATTGCGGAAAGCAGTGATGGCGTTGCTGGTATAATTCCGCAATTGCGTGGTTAACTGGGGGAAATTTAAATTGGACCAGGCTGCCGGGGTGGCCTGATGCGTGGGATCGGCCCAAGTGTCGGAGTAATGAAAGTCCAGCAGCAGTTTGAGCCCGGCATTTTTCACCCGCACGGCCAGGGGGATGGAATAGTTGGTATTATTGACGTAGTTGTAGGGGTCTACCTGGGCCTGGGCAGGATTGCTGGTGAACAGGCGGAGGCGAATGCAATTAAAGCCACGATTTTTTAACAGTTGCAAAGCATCCTGGGGGACGCCATTGCCTCGATAGGTAATGCCGTTAGTTTCGAAATAAGCCAGCAAGGACATATCCGCGCCGACCAGAAAATTGGTGGTCGCCTGGGCCCCGCCAGCGATAAAAGCCAGTGATAACAAAATCAAAAGGCGACATTTAATAAAACGGCAGAGCGAATAACACATTTGAATGAGAAGAAGGTACCCGAAGTTTTAGCGGCAGGCAACCGGCGGCATAGTGACGGAAGGGGGGCAGCACTGGAACGGCAGAGCAAACAGCCGCCTGATATTTGTGGAAAGGGTTTTCAAATCACCGGTTTGCAATTGGCCAAGACATCGTCAAGAGCCCGCCAGCCAGGGGAGGCAATGGCAAGCAACCCGGCGGGCGCAAGGAAAAATGGCCGGGCAGAGATCACCGGACTCCGGCGGCGACACTGGCTGGCGGATGCCCAAGCAAGTTTTTTGGCGCCGAAAATTGTTTGCGATGGCACCCGGCTGGCCGATTTGTTATTTAATAGCAAATTCATGAACGACATCACGATTGTGCTGGAATCCATCAGTCGCGGTGAAAGTCGGGCCACGGAAGAATTATTTCCGCTGGTTTATGAGGAATTGCGCCGGCTGGCGGCGGTCCGGATGGCGAGGGAAGCGGCAGGACACACATTGCAGCCGACGGCGCTGGTGCACGAGGCGTGGTTGCAACTGGTGGGGGCGGGCGGGCGGACGTGGAAGAACCGGGCGCATTTTTTTGGCGCGGCGGCTGACGCCATGCGGCGCATTCTGATTGACAATGCGCGGCGCAAGGCCGCCCTGAAACATGGCGGCGAACAGGCGCGGGTGGCCTTGGAAGATCTGGAAATCACCGCCGCAACCCCCGATGAGCATGTGCTGCTAATTGATGAGGCGTTGGGGTGGCTGGCCCAGGAAGATCCGGAAAAAGCGCGGATTGTGGCTTTGAAATTTTTTGGCGGGCTGACGAATGAGGAGGTGGCCGAGAACATGAGCCTGAGTTTGCGCACGGTCAAGCGGCATTGGGTGCTGGCCAAAATCAAATTATTTCGCTGGATCAGCGGGCGGATGCGATGAGCCCGGAAGCCCAACTGGAGGAGGCGTTGTGCCTGGCGGCGTTGAACGTGCCGGACCGGGTGGTGCGGGCGCGGTTCCTGGACCAGGCCTGTGCGGGGGACCCGCGGTTGCGCGCGGCGGTGGAGGAACTGCTGCTGGCCCACGAGCATGCCGAGGATTTTTTTGAGCGGGGTCGCGCGGCGGTCAATGCCCCCGAATTGGATGCGCAGGCGGTGGCCATCCTGAAACACACGGTGGCGGGGATGGAACTGGAAGTTCTGACCGACGAGCAGGTGGGCAGCCGGCTGGGGCGTTACCTGTTGGTGCAAAAAATCGGCGAAGGCGGCTGCGGTACAGTATATCTGGCGGAACAGGAAACCCCGGTGCGCCGGCAGGTGGCGCTGAAAGTCATCAAACTGGGCATGGACACGAAAAGTGTCATCGCCCGGTTCGAAGCGGAGCGGCAGGCGCTGGCGATGATGGATCATCCCAACATCGCGCGGGTGCTGGATGCGGGGGCCACGGCAACCGGACGGCCATTTTTCGTGATGGAACTGGTGCGCGGCACGCGCATCACCCAATACTGTAACGAAGAGCATTTCGATACTGACCAGCGGCTGCGACTGTTCATCAAGGTATGCCACGCCATTCAGCACGCCCATCAAAAAGGCGTTATCCACCGGGACATCAAACCCTCGAACATTTTGCTGAGCCTGCATGACGGGGAACCGGTGCCCAAGGTGATAGATTTCGGGATTGCCAAGGCAACTGCGGGCCGGCTGACGGACCATACTCTGTTCACCGCAATTGAGCAGTTTGTGGGCACACCGGCCTACATGAGTCCGGAACAGGCGGACAATACCGCCATGGACGTGGATACGCGCAGTGACATTTACAGCCTGGGCGTGTTACTGTATGAACTGCTTACCGGCCGGACACCCTTTGACACGGAAATGCTGATGCAGTCGGGCATGGATGGCATGCGGCGAACCCTGCGTGAGCAGGAGCCGCAATTGCCCTCGACCATGATCACGACGATGCGCCAGACAGAACTGACGCTGACCGCCGGCCAGCGCCATGCGGAACCCCCGAAATTGATTTCGCAGTTAAAAGGGGATTTGGACTGGATTGTGATGAAGGCGCTGGAAAAAGACCGCAACCGGCGCTATGAGACGGCCAACGGTCTGGCGATGGACATCCAACGTTATCTGGTCAACGAACCAGTGGTGGCGCGGCCGCCCAGCCAGGTTTACCGACTTAAGAAGCTGGTGCGGCGGAATCAATTCACGTTCATCGCAGGGGCGGCCGTGGCCGTGGCCCTCTTACTTGGCCTGGGATTGTCCACCTGGCTGTTTTTACGCGAGCGGGCGTCAAACCGCCGGGAGGCCCGGTTGCGGGCGGAGGCGGAAGACCGGGCCAAAATCACGCAGGCCGTGATGTTGGTGAGCCAGGGAGAATTTGAGGAGGCCGATGGCGTGCTGAACCAGGTGAACAATTTTCCGGCCGACCCCACGCTGGATTGCGCGTCCGCCTTGCGGTCGGTGGGTGAATGGATGGCTTTACAAGGTCGCTGGCAACCGGCCAGCGGACGCTACTCCGCCCTGCTCAAAGTCAACCAACTCAGCGCGGCGGGCCAGATTATCCTTGATTATCAAGCAAGCGGGGTGCTGTTAGCGGCCAGCGGAGACCGGGCGGGTTATGGGCGCTTCTGGCAACTGGCCGTCACCAATTTCGACACCATGCCCAATGGCAGCATTCTCCTCGCCTGCTTGTTGCTGCCCGTGGATCCAATGCAAATCGAACGTTTGAAGCCGCTGGCGGCGGCCACGGAAAAGCAGATTCACTTGGTGCCTAAAAGCCGGCAAAGCGAATGGACTTTTATGCCGATTGGCTTGTGGCAGTACCGGTGCGGCAATGATGCCGCGGCCATTCAATGGTGCCAGCGGGCCCAGGCACAAGGTCAACGATTTCCCCCTTGCGATGCGGTGGTCGATGCCACTTTGGCGATGGCTTATCATCATCAGGGCCAGGTGAGTGAGGCCTGTGCCGAGTTGGTGCAAGCCCGGCAGTTGATTGACGCGAAATTCAAAAGCGGCTTGGATCGGGGCCGGCCGGGCTATGGCTATTGGTTTGACTGGCTTTATGCCCGCCAAGTGGTGCAGGAGGCCGCGGCGCTGGTGAATTGTGACGCCGCAACCTCGGGGTCTGACTAGTTCGTCACAGGGTGTGGGTGTGCCTCCGACCCCGCGCTTAAATTATTTTTTATTTTTTGGCCCTTTTTGACCGCCGGTTTCCGCGTGTGGTTGTGAAGCCCGAAATATGTTGGTTCACAACCCATGCGCTCCGAAGCTGATGGCCGGCGATTTGTCGCCTGGTCAAGGCGCTTTGCGCATCCTTTTTGCCGGTTAAATACCCCCTCCCATTCAAACCCCAATCAACTGTGAAAAAGACTCAAGTAACGCAAATCACTGGCCTGCTGCTACTGGCGGGCATGTTAAACGCTAAAGCCGCCACCGGGATTGACTTCTGGGTGGGCAATACCAGTGTTAACTGGGGCGACGCCAACTGGTCGGGGGCCAACAACCCGCCCATCGCGGGGGATTCGCTGAGCTTCGGTCCGGCGGGCAGTGCCGGGACCGCGCTGAATAATAACAGCGCGGCGACTTCATTCGCCGGTCTAACGTTTAATAACACCGCTGCGGGCTACACCATCGCCGGTAATTCGATTACGCTGAGTGGCGGTGTGGTGGATAATTCGGTGAATCCGGAGACGCTGAATCTCCCGCTGGCATTGTCAGCCACCGCCAATGTCGGGGTGGGCGCCGGGGGCGTACTCACCCTTGGCGGGGTGATTTCGGGCACCGCCTTTGGCTTGACGGCGACGGGTTTGGGCACCGTGGGGCTTAACGGTTCGGTGGCCAATACTTACGGGGGAGCCACGACGGTGAATGCGGGTACGCTGTTGTTGGACTTTGCGAATTTTGGGGCGACGGCCAACCTGATCAGCGCTGCATCCAGCCTCGCATTGGGCGGCGGCACTTTCCAAGTTAATGGCAACGCGGCAAATGCCATCAGCCAGACGGTGAATGCCACGACGGTCAATCCGGGCGCTGATGTGATTTCCGTCGGTCCAAATGGCGGCAATCCGGCCAATCCCCTGCCGACCCTGAATCTGGGGGCATTTACGCAAACGGCAGGCTCGCAGACCATGTTTGTGGGGCCCGCCTATGGGACGAATTATTCGGGTGGCACGGTTACTAATTTGGGGGCGACGGGAACGATCACGACCACGACCCTGGGCAACCAAAACAAACTGCTCTGGCCGACCACCCGACAGGCCATTGCCACGGTTGGGCTTTACAATTGGGCCTCGGTGGCGACCTCCGGCAGCGGTGCGCAGAGCATCCTGGCGGGCGACCAGGTCAGCGGCTTTTATACCACTGTGGCCGCTGGTGGTACGGCGGCCAACGCCGACCTCAATTATGATTTGCTGGGCAATGCCACTTTTAACAATTCAAAGCCGGCCTATGTTGACGATATTCGATTTAACGTGCCTGGGGCCTTCACCGCGACCACGGGCGCGGGCGGCAGTGGATATTTGCTGCTGATCGGTGGCATACTGGTGACGCCCAACGTCGGGCCCTATAACACCACCTTTGCCAATGGTGGTGCATGGGTTGCCGGCGCCTATACCTCGGCCGGCAATTCGCCGATTGATGTCTATCAGAACAACATCGCCGGCGAACTTTTAATTAACACTCCATTCACTTATTACAGTGCCACTACGCGGGCCACTTGTTATGTCAAGGGGGGGGCAGGCACGGTAGTGCTTACCGGTTCGGGAAACAACAGCGGCAACTACGGCTCGCCTTATCTCAATGGTGGTTGCACAGTGATCAACAACAATACTCAAATCGGCCGCTCGGCGTCGGCGGCGACGCTTTACCTGAATGGCGGCACGCTGGTCGCGAGTAATAACATCGCCCTCGATAATGCCGGTGCCAACGTGCGTCCGGTCACCTTGCTGGGCAACGGCGGCGGCCTGGCCGCGGAGGCGGGTTATACCTTGACGGTTGACGGCCAGATTGGCAGCGGGGCGACCGCGGGCCCGCTGGTCATCGGTATTCCGGCCTCAGCGGCGAACGGTTATGTGGCGGCCTTGCTGCCGGGCACGGGCAGCGGCACGGCGAACCCCACGCCCGTCTATGCCACGGGCACGGTGGCGCTGACATTTCCCAGCGGAACGGCGGGCAACTTTCAATTTGGCGGAACGCTGATCACGGGCGGGGCCACCGTGGCCATCAACTCGCAATATGCCTTGGGGGGCGGGAATCAAGGACCGACGATTTTCAACGGCGGCACGTTGCAATATACAGCAACCCTCGCCACTGGCGCCGCCGGCACGGCCCTGGATATTAGCGGCCAGCCGGTTACCTTGACTGGCAATGGCACCATCGACGTCAATGGTCATGCGGTGGCTTATGCCAATTCCATTGGCAACAACGGTGTTGGCCAGTTGACCGTGGCCAATGCCGGCGCCGGCGGAGCCTTGTATTTGAACGGCGGCAGCACACACACGGGTGGCACGGTGGTGAACGGGATATTGGGTGGCAGCGGTACGATCGCTGGCAATGTAACGGTGAACAGCGGCGGGAAAACGCAGCCCAGTGCGGGCGCGGGCGCGACCAACACGATTGGCGGAAACCTGACCTACACCAGCGGTGCCCAGGCGAACTTTAATCTGGGTCCCACGGCCGCGGGCGGGGGCAACGACCAGGTGGTGTTAAGCGGTGCCAGCAGCACGCTCACCAGTGGCGGGGTGAGTGTCGGCATCAGTTCGGGCACCACGCTGGATTTGGTGCATGACTATGTCCTGTTCAATTTAACGGGCAGTTCGGCCAGCCTTGCGGGCACGTTCAATGCCACGCCAGTCTGGCTGGCGACGACGCCCACCGGTGCCGCGAACTTCCGCATCATCCAGAGCGGCAACCAAGTGCGCCTGCATTATGCCGGCACCACCCCGCCGACCATCGCAGCGGCCACGGCCACTCCTGCCAGCGTCGTTCGCAATCAACCGGTGTTGATCAGTGTCACCACGACGGCGAACGTGGGCAGCCTCAGCACGGTGAACGTTAATTTGAGTCCGATTGCCGGTGGTTCCGCGGTGAACTTGTATTTATCCGCCACGCCGAATGTGTACACCAACACCGTCATTATTCCCGCCGCCAGTCTGGCAGTAACCACAAACCTGGTGGTGACATCCACCGATACCGCCGGGAATAATGCCTCCGCCACGATTGCGCTGACCGTAAATACAACCACCGAAACCTGGAGCGGCCTGGGCGGGGGTAATTGGAGCGACAATTCCGACTGGGCAAGCACCTTGGCGCCCGGATTGGCCGGCGACTCCCTGGTATTTGCCGGTACGACGGGACTGACCTCCACAATGGACAATAATTACTCCATTGCCGGTTTAACCTTCACCAATGGCGCGGGTAGTTTCACCATTGGCACCCCGGGTGCGACCCTCACGATGACAGCCAACGGGGTGGCAAACAATTCCGTGAACCCGCAGACTTTGAATGTGCCGGTGGTTTTGGCGAACACGCCGCAGACGCTTGCCGCAGTGGCCGGCAGCCTCACTTTGGGACAGGGCGTCAGCAACGGCGGTAATGTGCTGACGGTCGCCGATGGCGGCTTCAACACCACGGTGGCCGGACCCATCACCGGCGGCGGTGGCTTGACCAAGACCGGCACAGGCACACTCACGCTCGCCGGCACGAATACGTATGCCGGCAGCACGCTGGTGAGCGGCGGCGCGGTGGTGGTGAACGGCTTGATTAGCAACGGAGTGACCAGCACGGCCACCGTGACCATCAACAACCGCCTGACCGTGAATGCCGGCGGCGGCATTATCACCGGCAGTGGCGCCACCACGAGCGGCATCATTGTGGGCGGCACGACGGGCAATTCTTTCTTGAACATCGCCGGGGGCGCGGTGAATATCAACGCTAACTTCAATCCCGCCGGGGCATTGGGCAACGTTTCGGGTGCGTCCGGGTTTTTGTCCCTGGCCGGGGGCAGCTTGGATTGCAGCGCGGGTGAATTTCACATTGGCCAGGCGGCGGGCGCCTATGGCGCGCTCGACTTCAGCAGTGGCAGCATCACGGTGGGCGACGTCAGCGCCGGGGATGCCTTTTTTGTCGTGGGGGCTGGTGGCGAAGGCGTTTTGAACATGACGGGGGGAACCATCAACGACAATGCCCAGGAATTCTCGATTGCCAACACCGCCGGCGGGATCGGCGTGGCGAATGTGAGCGGCGGCACGCTCAACGACAGCAAGGGCCTCCACGTGGGCGACCGGGGAACAGCGACTTTGAATATTTCCGGCTCGGCGGCGGTGAACCTGACGGGCGGCACGCTGCAATTCGGACTGAATGGCAGCACCACGACAGGCACCGCCAATCTGGTGGGCGGCACAGTCACGGCCAATAATGTTGCGCCGGCCGGCACCAGCACGTCCCGGTTGAATTTTAACGGCGGCACGCTGGCGGCGGGCGCGGCCAGCGGGACTTTCCTGCAAGGACTGACGGCGGTGACCGTGTATAGCGGGGGGGCGGTAATTAATGATGGCGGCAACCTGATCACCATCGCGCAACCTTTGCTGGCACCCGTCGGTAATGGCGTGAGCACCATCCCGGTGGCGAGCGGCGGGGCGGGTTACCTGGATACTCCCGTTGTCAGCCTCAGCGGCGGCGGTGGCGTCGGCGCTTCCGCCGTGGCGAACATCGCCGCCGGGGCGGTCACCAGCATTACCATTCTCAGTCCGGGCACGGGTTATACCACGGCTCCGACGGTGACACTATTTGGTGGTGGTTACACCACGGCCGCCACGCTGGGAACCGCCACGCTGGCGGCCGACATCAGCGGCGGTTTGACCAAGCAAGGCTCAGGTACTTTGACGCTGACTGGAATCGCGACTTACACCAACCTGACGACGGTGGCGGCCGGGACACTGTCATTGGCGGCGGTTCCCGCGGCCACGGCCGGTTATGTGGTGGCGAATGGCGCCACCCTGGATGTTTCCCCATTGGGCGGACTGACTCTGGCCACCGGCCAGTCCTTATCCGGCAGCGGGACCAATAATGGCTCCATTGCCACGTCCCCGGGGGTTAACATTTACCCGGGCACGATTGGCTCGGCGGGGATATTGACCTTTAACAACGATTTGGATTTGAGCGGCGGAGGCACCGTTTATTTTGATGTGACCAACAGTGTCACGGGTGCTAATGATCAGCTTGAGGTTGGTTTGAATGGGGGCACCCTGACAGTTAATGGCGGGGTGTTTCATGTGCATGCCCTGGCTGGGGCGGCTGCGCTGGACACCGGGGCGGACTATGTGCTCGTCACCAATCTCACCAGTCCGAATGTAGCGAGCCTGCCGGCGCTGATTTGGGATGGCACCAAACCGGCCAATGTGGCTAATTATTCGTTGCAGGAGATTGGCAACAATCTCGTGCTGCATTACGCACCGCTTTCCGGGCCTCTGGTTGCCTCCGTAACCCTCAGCCCTGCCACGGCGGTTCGCGGGCAAAGCGTGACCATCACGGCGACGGTGACGCCCGGCAGCGGAGCCATTGATCCCAATGCTGGAGTGACGGTTAATTTGACCGCCTTGGGCGGATCAGCCGCCGCGCCCCTGTCGCGGTCGAATGCCAATGTCTACACCAACACATTTATTATTCCTGCGAGCGCCAGTCCGGTTGGGCAGTTGCTGGCGGTCACCGCCACGGACGCCAATTCCCTGAACGCTTCCGGGGGGGCTACCCTGAACGTCATCGCGACCACTGAAATTTGGAATGGCTTGGGCGGCGGCAATTGGGGCGATCATGCGGACTGGGTCAGCACGTTTGCACCCGGGTTGGTGGGCGACGCCCTGGTCTTTGCCGGCAACACCGGACTGACTCCGTCCATGGACAATAATTACAGTGTCACGAGTCTCACCTTCGCCAGCGGGGCCGGAGGTTTTAACCTCGGGACCTCCGGTAGCACCCTGACCATCACCGCGGGTGGGGTCACCAACAACTCGGCCAACGCCGAAAACCTCAACGTGCCAATCAATCTTACGATGGCGCCCCAAACATTGAATTCCGCGGCCGGCGACTTAATTCTGGAACAGAACCTGGACAATGGCGGCAACTTGCTGACGGTTACGGACAACGGCCATGACACCACCTTGAATGGAGCTGTCTCCGATGGCGGGGGCCTGACGAAGACTGGCAGCGGGATTTTGACCCTTGGCGGGAACAATACATATGCCGGCACTACCACAGTCAACGGTGGCACGTTATTGGTGAATGGCAGCGGCGTGATCAGCACTTACACGAGCCAGGTTATCGTGGGGAATGCCCCGGGCAACGCGATTTTAAACATTAACGGCGGCTCGGTCAGCGCCGACGACGCGATCAATCCGGCCGTGGCCATCGGCAATATTTCGGGGGCGAGTGGATTCTTGTTCATGAGTTCGGGCAGCCTGGAATGTGGTGCGGGCGAGTTTCATATTGGCCAGGCCAACGGCGCTTACGGTGCGTTTGACCTGAGTGGCGGCAGCCTCACCATCGGGGACGTGAATCCGGCAGATGCCTATTTTGTCGTGGGTGGTGCTTATGGAAATAGTCCTTCCGAGGGGGTTTTCAACATGAGCGGTGGTGCCCTGAACGACGGTGCGCAAGAGTTCTCAATTGCCAATACCGCCGGGGCCATCGGGGTGGCTAATGTGAGCGGCGGCGCCTTGAACGACAATCACGGCATGCACGTGGGTGACCGCGGCACTGGCATTTTGAATGTTTCCGGTTCGGCGGCGGTCAATCTGGCCGGCGGCCCGCTGCAATTCGGCCTAAACGGTAATACGACCACGGGTACGGTCAACCTGCTGGGCGGTACGGTCACTGCCAATTATGTAGGGACGGCGGGCACGAGCACTTCCCGGTTAAATTTCAATGGCGGCACACTGGTGGCCGCCACCGGAACCGCGACTTTCCTGCAGGGATTGACGGCGGCGACTATTTACAATGGTGGTGCCATAATTGATGATGGCGGCAACGCCATCACTGTCGCGCAGCCCTTGCTTGCTCCGACTGGCAGCGGCGTGAGCAACATTCCGGTTGCCACCGGCGGCGCGGGATATCTGGACACGCCCATTGTCACCATCACCGGCGGGGGTGGCGTGGGGGCCACGGCCGTGGCTACGATTGCGGGCGGGGCTGTCACCAACATCACCATCCTCAGCCCGGGCACGGGCTATACCTCCGCCCCTACGGTGACCTTGTTTGGCGGTGGCGATAGCAGTCCGGCCGAGCTTGGCACGGCCACCCTCGCCGCGAGCACGAGTGGCGGGCTGACCAAGCAGAACACCGGCACACTGACCTTAGCGGGCTTGAACACCTACACGGGTAACACCACGGTCAATGGCGGCACGCTGGAGATCGTACATCCCGTTATCGCCACCAACTCCACGGTCACCGTGGCTGGCGGAGCGGTGCTGCAACTGGATTTTGCCGTGACCAACACGGTGACCAACCTGGTGCTGAATGGAGTGAGTCAGGTGCCGGGAGTTTACAACAGCACCACGGCCTCGACCTATATTACGGGCACGGGTAGTTTGCAGGTGGTATTGCCGGTTTCCATCGCGACGAATCCGACGAACCTGACTTACAGCCTCAGCGGCAGCAAACTTACACTCTCCTGGCCGGCGGATCACACGGGCTGGCGTTTGCTTGAGCAGACTAACCACCTCCAGCAGGGGCTGAGCGACAACATCAATGATTGGATGACGGTGCCCGGATCAACGGGTGTCAACTCAGCCAGTTTCCCGATTAATCCGGCATTGCCGACGGAATTCTTTAAGTTGATTTATCCATGACCACTGTCCCGGCCGTGGGTGCCGGGCACGGGCAGGGCGGGGCATCGGCATGGGGTCCGATGCCCCGCCAGGCAACTGACAGTCGGTAAACCTATTTAGAAATTTATAAAATATCGAATGGCCGGCAAACCACCCCTTGCGGCGGTTTGAGGCCGTTGGAGCCAGGGTTGCCAGTTTCCTCAAGGAAACCAACCAGACATACCTTTGAAAACCAAACTGAGCCTGTTGATGGTGCTGGGAGTGCTGGGGGTCGTGGAATCAACCCATGCCGGCGATCCCATTCGCGAGACTGCCATTCCCAAAGTGATCGTCGATACGTCGGCCCAACCCGTCACGCCGGGAAAATTCCAGCCGACGTGGGATTCGTTGAAACAGTATCAGACGCCGGATTGGTTCCGTAACGCCAAGTTTGGGATCTGGGCGCACTGGGGGCCCCAATGCGCCCCCGAGGATAGTGACTGGTACGCGCGTAATATGTACATTCAAGGCCACCGTCAAAATGTTTATCACATCGCACATTACGGTCCGCCATCGCAGTTTGGATTCAAGGATGTCATACATACCTGGAAGGCCGAGCATTGGGATCCCGAAACACTGGTGGCCCTCTACAAACACACGGGCGCGCAATATTTTGTCGCCCTAGCGGATCATCACGACAATTTCGACCTGTGGGACAGCCGGTATCAGACATGGAATAGCGTGCGGGTTGGTCCGCAAAAGGATCTCATCGCCGGTTGGGCGCGCGCCGCCCACAAGCAGGGTCTGCCCTTCGGAGTGAGTGTGCATGCGGCCCACGCCTGGAGTTGGTATGAAATTAGCCAAAGCAGCGACAAAACCGGCCCGTTGGCGGGGGTGCCCTATGATGGCAAGTTGACCAAGGCGGACGGCCAAGGTAAATGGTGGGACGGTTTGGACCCGCAGGATCTTTATGAACAGCGCCATTCACCGAGTCCCAATTTTGACAGGCCGGGTGCCATCCATGACCGCTGGGACTGGGGCAATGGCGTCAGCCAGCCCGACCAGGCGTATTGCGACAAGTTTTACAATCGCATGGTTGATCTGGTGCACAAATACCGGCCGGACCTGCTGTATTTTGACGACGACGCACTGCCACTCTGGCCGGTGAGCGACGCCGGCCTGAAAATCGCCGCGGATTTTTACAATTTCAGCGAGCAAACGCACCACGGTAAATTGGCCGCGGTCATTCTTGGCAAACAACTGAATGACCAGGAAAAGAAATGCGTTGTTTGGGACATTGAGCGGGGGACTTCGGATCAAATTGAACCGCTGCCCTGGGAGACGGACACGTGCATCGGCAACTGGCATTACGACCGGTCCCTGTACGACCGAAATCGCTATAAAAGCGCGAGTCATGTCATCAAAATGTTGTGCGACATCGTCAGTAAGAATGGCAACCTGCTGTTGAACATCCCGGTGCGGGGTGATGGCACGATTGACGACAAGGAAGAGGTGGTGTTAAAGGGCATCGCCAACTGGATGGATGTGAACAAGGAATGCATCTTTGGCACCCGCCCCTGGAAAGTGTTTGGCGAAGGGCCGGCGTCGGAGGGGCCGGCGCTCAAGGTGGGTAATTTCAATGAAGGTAAAGGCAGGCCCTTCACCGGTGAGGATGTGCGATTCACGACCAAAGCCGGAAAACTCTACATGATTGCCTTGGGCGTTCCGAAGCGGGATTTGCAGATCAAATCGCTCGGCCTGTCGGCGAAACTGCTGGACAAGCCGATCCGCAAAGTAAGCTTGCTGGGAAGCCGCGAAAAAGTCCAGTGGTCGCAAGCTGTCGCCGCACTGACGGTCAAGCTGCCGGAAACAATGCCGAATGACATTGCCATGGTCTTCAAAATTTCTTTGTGATGATGAATTTATTTTCCTGCAACGGTTTTAGGCTGGCAATTTACCTTCCGGCAAATTTGTTTCTTAACCTTGTCTCGGCGCCTTGTGAACGATGAAAAATCTTCCGGCAATTTTCCTTTTTTGGGCTGGGCTTGCGGCTGTGGATTGTGGCCGCGCACAAATCCTTACCGACCCCATTCCTG
>CAIZWI010000270.1 GCA_903936645.1 uncultured Verrucomicrobia subdivision 3 bacterium | reverse complement strand
GCTTCCCGGTGGGCTGCGTCATCGATTGGAATCTTGCCGCTTTGCACGCATTGGGAAATGATTTCGCACGCTTCACCCTTGGTCATTCCTTTTGGTGCTGAATGTCCATAAAGAGCAAGCATCGCTTTTTGTCTTTCGGTCACAGGGTCATTTATCCATTTTCCCGGCAGCACATCATAACCAATCGGCTCTTGGGGTTTCGGTGGCGATGGACTTGGGCTTCCCCCCACCGCCATTTCTGTGAGTATCGGCGGTTCAAAGAAAAACCCTTCCCGCCTGACACGACTGGCAGGGTCTAATTTCCACGGGTCTTTTTTGTCGCCACTCATTTTATTTATGCTGAGTCCACATAAATAAAGCCCCTTCTTCCATTACGAGTCAAGTATGCGGATTCAGCATATTTGATGAAAAAGACCGGCCAGTTGCCCCAAAGAAATTTGATTGGCAACCGCGTGCGCAAAGCGCGGCTTGCGTGCAAGCCGTCCGTCACCCAGGAGGATTTGGCCGGGCGACTTGCGGCCAGGGAAATCACCATGGACCAAACAGCCATTTCCCGCATTGAAAACCAGACGCGTTATTTGATGGATTACGAGATTGCCGCGCTGGCGAAAGCCCTTAAAGTTTCGGTGGCCTATCTGTTTGGTGAATCCGACAAGCCAAAGGCGGATTGAACCCGCCAACATTTTCCCGTCTTCCCCAGTTTGGCTTTATGGGGTTTTTTTATGATTTTTCAGGAGATATGGATATGCCCACGACTGTTGCCAAGCCTAGCTGCAACCCCCACCCCACAAGAGATTCCTTACCCCCTGCGCTTCCCCCGCTCCCCTGTTGACCGGGAACCCCCGGTTCCCACCCCAAAACTACTATCCAAAGACGTGGGAACCCCCGGTTCCCGCGATACGATACTCCAACCAGAAACCCCCGGTTCCCAAAGTTTATAACGGCCCGCCAGATTGCCCTATAAACGTCCGTGACGCCAAGCCCGGTCAAAACCCCTTCCGCCGGTAAAAACGTCACGGAAGCCCAGCCGGGGCGGTTCTGCCTATCCCCCGGAGGGAACCCCCGGTTCCCGGTTGGATTGCAGAGCGGGAACCGGCGGTTCCCGCCTAAACCGTCCAATCAACCGCAAAAGACCGTCTTGCCCCGGATTTTTTACTTATTTGGCACCTTCAAACATGCCTGAAATAGGCGGAGTTGTTAGCAGCTACCGTTAGCAGTTGACTATTTTTGGAAGCATTAAAACTCACGGAATGCTTGATTCTATTGGTTAAAACAGCGATTGGAGCGGGTGAAGGGAATCGAACCCTCGTCTCAGCCTTGGGAAGGCCACATTCTACCATTGAACCACACCCGCATTAACCGAATTTACTCCCCTCGCTGGGCACTGTCCACGCCTAACGATAGAATTATTATCAAAGCCTGGCCGGTCTGGCAACAGCTTTGCTCAAGGATTCATATCCAATTTCAAAATCGCCTGGCGCACAATGGCCTCAATGGCAACCAACCGCTCCGGGGCCGTAATTTTACTGCCGTCCAGTTCGCTGATGTAAAAGCTGTCAATGGCCGCCCCGCGTTCCGTAACAATGCGCGCGCCGGAGATATCCACCCCTAGTTCGGCAAAAGCGCGCGAAATGGCATACAACAGCCCAAGCCGGTCCTCTGTCTCCACCTCGATCATTGTGCGTGTATCAGACGAAGTGTTGTCAATTTTCAATTCGGTGGCCATATGCTCTCCCGCATAAGCCTGGTAACCAGTGCGCTTGGTCAATTGCTGCGCGATTAATGACGGCAGGTCCACCGGGTCATTATTCAACACTTTCTCCAGCAACGTGGCAAATTTGTCGTGCTGCTCCCGCTCAGCCAGGTTACCGGTACGCGCATCATTCACGTAAAAAGTGTCGAGCGCGATCCCGTCCAATCGCGTGAAGATTTGCGCGCCGAGAATATTCAAGCCGCAGGCGCTCAGCGAGCCGGCAATTTTGCCGAACAGGCCCGCCCGGTCCCACGTACAGATTTTCACAGAGTTGTAACCCCGGTCTGGCTCATTAAGCCAGGCCGTAACCGGCGACAGTGCACGGTCGTTTTCCTTGATTAACCGGTGCATGAACCGGTGAGCCAATTCCAAGTCGTCCACGATATCACGGGCGGTGTGGATTTCAAAATAACGGGGCGGCAGGCTTCCAAAATGGGCTTGTACTTCCTCCCCACTGATTGGTTTAGATGCCAGAGAGCGCACTTCCTCCTGCAACAACTCCAATTGCCGGGCCGAGGCGCGCACGAATTCTGAACCACCCGTGAGCAATGCCAGGGCACGGGAATGGAGCTGCCACAAAAGGGAATCCTTGAAGCCGTTCCACAACTTGTCACTGGTCCCCTGCGAATCCGCGAAGGTCAGCAGGGTGAGAAAATTCAGGTTGTCCGCGTTTTGCAATTGCCGGGCAAAGTTGCGGATGACGGACGGGTCATCCAGATCGCGCCGCTGAGAGACACTGGCCATCAGGAGGTGATGCTCTGTCAGAATGCTCAGGGTGTGCGTGGCATAGCCATCCAGTTGCAATCTTTTAGCCGCGCGCAGGGCCAGGCCCGCGCTGGCCCCGGCATGCTCGCCTTTTTTGTGTTCCTCCGCTTTGCCAACGTCATGCAGCAACAGGGCCAAATAAAGAATTCCGGGCCGCTCCAGGCTTTGCAGCAGGGTGGAGTAATTTTTGTAGGGCGGTTCCGTGGCCTCCCAGATTTTATCGAGCTGCTCCAGGCATACGAGGGTATGCTCGTCCGCTGCATATTGATGATAAAATTCATGCTGCACGAGGCACGTTAGCTTGCCAAACTCCGGGATGTAGCGGCCCAGAAAATTGACCTCATGCATGGCGCGCAAAATCGGAGCGACACTCCCCCGCCGGCGAATGATGGTAAGAAAGGTCTCCCGGATATGCTCGTCATTCAGAAACTCCCGGTCCACAAGGTTGACTTGATTGCGAATCAGCTGGGCGAGATCCGGATGAATCTTCAAACGGCGTTGCTGCGCGTGCAGAAAAACGCGCATCATGCGGCGCGGCGAGTCGCGAAAGATACGGTTGGAGGCCGCATGGATCTCGCCGTTGATAAAGAGCAGCCCATCCACCGGCTCGACCTTTTTGGCGGCCCGTTTGGGGAGCCAGGCCCGCAATGACAGCTTGCTCTTAACGGGTTCAAACAGGGCCATGCGCTGTTCGAGAGTGCGGGTGATCAGATAAATATTCCGGGTGTGGGTGTACAGGTCCCGCATGAATTTCTCAATGCGCTGGCTGGGGGAACGGTCCCCGTAACCCAGATGGTGGGCAACCGCTGGCTGCAGGTTTTTGCCCAGCACATCCACCGCCCGGTTGGTGTGATAATGCAACTCGTTACGCACCCGGAGCAGAAAATCGTAGGCCGCCTCCAGTTGTTCCCGCTCATCAATGCTGACAAATTCGCGTTGCTCAAGTTCGCGCAAGGACCGAGTGCGGTGCTTAAAAAACGCCATCCAAAGCAGATTTTGGAAGTCCCGCAGACCACCGCACCCGTTTTTTATATTCGGCTCCTGCATGAAGGCCGAATTTCCATGTTTGGCCCGCCGCGTGGCCTGGTCCTCCACGCGTGCAGCAATATATTTCTCCTCAAACCCCTGCACACATTTGGTCACCACCACTTTTTGCAAACGGTCAAACATCTTTTTGTCGCCGGCGACCAGCCGGGCCTCGATCAAAGAAGTTTTGGACTGCATGTCGGTATTGGCCACCTTCACACAATCATCAAGGTTGCGGACGGAATGCCCCACCTTCAATCCCATGTCCCACAAGGGATAGAGGACCCCATCGATAATTTTGGAGAGATACGGCAGAGGCTTGCCCACGGCAATCTGGCCGTCGTGCAAGAACATGAAATCAATGTCGCTGTTGGGGTTCAGTTCAGCCCGGCCATAACCGCCAATGGCCACCAGCGCCAGAGGCGGAAATTCTTTCTGGGCCTCTGAACTCAGGGACGCCTTAGCGGTATCCCAGAGATGTCTCAGGATGGCATCCAGAACCGCGGAACGGGCAGAGCAAATTTCCAGACCATTAGCCTCGCCACGATGCAGCATTTTCAGCCGGCTGGTCTCCACTTTCAAAAAGGCTTTGCACAAGGCAAGTTCCGCCGCGGGTTCGCGCTGGGCCGACAATTTCAGTCGGACTTCGGCATCGGCAGCAATTTTTTTAATCAGATCAAACACGAGGGAAAATATTTTGCGGGGAAACCCCCGGCAAGGCAAGCGCGCGCCTGCGGAATTTCCACGCGTGCAGCGAAACCTTTCCGTCCGCACGGGGTTTGTTACACTGGGCTCCACATG
>CAIZWI010000269.1 GCA_903936645.1 uncultured Verrucomicrobia subdivision 3 bacterium | reverse complement strand
GGATGTTGAGCAGGCCAATGCCGAGAATGCCGATCACCAGCCCGATGGTGGCGGGGTGCCAGAGGCGGTCACCGCCCAATTGCGCGAAGGCCGCCGTGACCTGGCCAGTGGACAGCGTAACGTGCCGCACATCCAGTGGCAGGCCGAAAAACCGGGCGATGGACGGGGCCAGGCCCAGCATCAAGCCCAGGGAGATGTTCCCGCCCAAGCCCGCGATATTGTGCGCCAGCCATCCGGCCAGGCGCCGCGCGCGGGTGGGCCCCAGCCAGCGGTGCAAGCCCCGATGCTGGGCCAGGGCGTCACTGAGTTGATGCAGCACAAACCAATTGTCCAGCCACGCGGCGAACAAGCTCGACAGCCACAAGAGCACGCCGGTAAAAACGGCAAACATCCAGCAACCACTCCCGGGGGCGACGGTGCCCAGGATCATTTCCGCTTTGTGGGCCGTTACGACATGGCTGCCGGTAAAAGCCTGCCACGCTACATCCAGGAGCCAGGTGACCGGAATTACCAGCGCGAGATTGCCAAACACCGAGGCGATTTGCGAGCGGATGAGGAACACCACCTCGTCCACCAGCGCCGCGCGTTGGGGTGCGGTGTGCAGCTCACTCATCCGCCGCGCCAGGGCGGGCGCGGTGGTGGCGGGTTGTTTGGTGGCCACGGAAAATCCGCACAATTGGATCACCACGAAACTGGCGGCATAGTTCAAGCCGAAGAAGGCGCCCTGGAAAAATTCGGCCAGGGCCAGGCGGGCCAGGCAAAGTTTTACTACTGTGGTGCCCCCGAGGATGGCCCCGCCGCCGGCGGCACTCCGCAACATCCCCAGGTATTCCCGGGCGGTGCGGGCGACGTAATGTTCCCCGGTCTCGGCATTGCGCTCCACGATCCGCCGGGTCAAGAGGTGCAGGTTTTGCCGCCAGAGTTCGCGCACGCTTCGCCGGGCGTGATTCTGCCGGACCAGACTCGCGAGAATGGCCACCTGTCGTTCGGCAGGCAGGGCGGGCGATGACCAGACCTCCAGCAACAGCTCCAGCCGCTGTACTTGTGCGCGCAACCGTTCAACATCGTACACCAAGGCGGTGCTGACCCCGGTTTTTTCCAATTGCCCGGTCACGAGTTCGACCGCGCGGTCACAGGCATCGGCCACGGCGCGAACCATGTTTAATTCCGCTGGCAATTCGCCCAGGGGAGTGCCCGCCTGCCGGCGGGCGAGTAACGCCGCCACGGCCGGCGGGAGTTTTTGAAAGGGCAGCTGACGGAAGGGCACCCGGGCCAGCCGGGCGCGCACGGCCCGGTGGGAGCCGATCACGCAGATCCGGTCGGCGAGTTGGACCATCGCGTCCTCCAGGTCAGTGCGCAACGCCACCCAGCCGCCTTCCGCGGGGGACTCCTGGTGGTGAAACAATGCGATGATTTTCCCCGCGAGTTCGGCATCCAATTGCTCAAGCCAGCCGGTGGAGGCATGGCGCGGGAACAGCCGGTCGAAAATATCCGCCAAATCCTGGGTGGTGAGGGGTTCCGGCAGCATGCCGGCCATGGCGCGGGAAAATAATTCGCTTAAAAAACCCGCGCCCTGCGGCAGCCCCGTGTCGGCGAACAAGTCCAGGGCCTCGGTGTCCCGCACGATGGAGCGCAAGGTCCGGGCCAGGTTCGCCCGGGCGGCGGGCTGCCGTTCGAGAATTTGAAAGAGCAAGCGCAGGCGCGTGGACGGTACATCGCGCCGCACCCAGGCAAGCAAATCCTCCAGCCAGGCCACGCGGGTGGCCAGCGGCTGGTTGGGTTGTGCCTGCGCCAGCAAAGCATCCAGGGCGGGCCGGTACCGCAAGACCGCCAGCCACTCTTTCATGGGTTGTCCACCAATCATTTGTAAAACACGGCCACCAGGTGCGCGGATGCACCATGGGACATTGCCTCTGAAAGGTGAAGCGCGCAAGTGGTAGTAATACGTAGCCCGGAAACCAGGTTTGCCGGGCGGCGACCCGCATCGTCCGGTGGGGGTTGGCCGACGCAGCAAATTCCTAAAACGACTGGCCAGTGGATTTTAGGGTCCCGCGAGAATCCGCCGCCGCCGACGTCCGAATGGACCGGAGGGGGTTGATACCGAGGTTCACGGCGGTCCCGGATTTGGCTTTTCCACGCACGATTCACGGTCATTTGCAGTCGTTCAAGCTCAACGGCGCCGGATGCAAACCCTTGCGGGTAAAGTTGATTTGTAATAAAGTCCGCCCCATGAACCGCCTGGCACTTCGACTCCTCATGGGCCTGGCCTGGTTTGCGCTGGCGAACTGGCAGTCCACCCAGGCCCGGGAGCACCGCACGATTCCTGGTCATGTGCCGGCGGCGGTGGCGCGGCTGCAACCGGTGGCGGCCGTGTCCGAAACCAACCGTTTGCAACTGGTGCTTTCCCTGCCGCTGCACCACCCGGAGGATTTGACGGCCTTGATCGGGCAGTTGAGTGATCCGACGAGCACGAATTATCATCGATGGCTGACGCCGGAGCAATTTAATCAGCGGTTTGGCCCGACCGCGGAGGAATATCAAGCGGTGCTGGAATTTGCCCGGACCAATGGCTTGCAGATCACGGGCCGGTGGACCAACCGCATGCTGGTGGATGTGGAGGCGCCGGTCGGAAACATTCAGAAGGCTTTTCAAATCAAGTTGCACCAATATGCGCACCCGACGGAACCCCGGCAGTTTTACGCGCCGGACGCGGACCCGGTGGTGGATACCAATATTCCACTGCTGCATGTGCGCGGCCTGGACGATTTTATCCGGCCTTACCGGCTGGGCGGCCATTTGAAGCCCGTGCCGCTGGCCACTGATGGGATCACGGCGAATTACACGGGGTCCGGTCCGGGCGGCAATTTCATGGGGAAGGACTTTCGCGCCGCCTACGCCCCGGGGGTGACCAACACGGGGGCGGGCCAGTATATTGCGGTGATTGATGTGGGGGGGCCTTATTATACGAATGACATTTACCAGTATGAAATTGCCGCCGGGCTGCCCACGAACCTCGCGGTGACCAATGTGGTGCTGTCCGGCTGGACGGGCGTACCGGTGGGCACCAACCAGGACGATGGGGAGGAGGCGCTGGATATTTGCATGGCCCTCGCCATGGCCCCGGGGGCGGTGGTTTTGAATTATGAGGGCAATGGCGCGGATATTTTCAACCGGATTGCCAGCGACAATCTGGCCAGGCAAATGACCTTGTCCTACGGGTTTGGTATTGATGCGGGGATCATGCAATCCTTCCAGCAATTTCTGGCCCAGGGCCAGGCCATGAGCCAGGCCTCGGGCGATGGCGATGCGGATTTGAATGGCGGGACCGGGTTGACGGGCAATCCCTACGCGACGATTGTGGGCGGCACGACGTTGTCCACCAGCGGGGCGGGCGGGCCGTGGAGTGCGGAAACGGCCTGGAACTGGGGCAATAATGGCGGCAGTGGCGGGGGCATCAGCGGGTATGGCGTGCCCAACTGGCAGCAGGGCCTGGCCATGAGTGCCAATCTGGGTTCCACCAACTACCGTAATTATCCGGATGTGAGCATGCCCGCCGACGGCGTTTATTTGATCTTCAAGAATGGCATGGCGGCCGGCACGGTGGGCGGCACCAGTTGCGCCTCGCCGCTGTGGGCGGGGTTCATGGCGCTGGTCAACCAGCAGGCGGCGGCACTGGGCAAACCGGCGATTGGTTTTGCCAACCCGCCCATTTACGCCCTCGGCAAGGGACCGCGTAGCACCTATACCAATTGTTTTCACGATATCGCGACGGGCAATAATTTCAACAGTCAGAATCCCACCCGGTTTCCCGCGGTCACCGGATATGATTTGTGCACCGGCTGGGGCACGCCCACGGGCAGCAACACGCTGGCAGCCCTGGCCGGCAGTGGCACGAACGATTTCACTTTTTACGCTTCACCGGACCGGGTGAGCCTGGTCCGCGGCGGGGCGGCCACGAGTGTCCTGGCCGTCACGCGTCTGAACGGTTATGCCGGGACCGTTACTTTTACCGTCACGGGTGTGCCGGCGGGAGTGACGGCGGCAGTCAGTCCGGTCACCACCAGCACCACGGCGTTATTGACGCTGACCGCGACCAGCGCCTCGGCCTTGGGCACCAACCTCATCACCCTGACCGGCACCTCAGGGGCACTGGTGCATGCCATTACCCTGACGCTCGCGGTCACCGCCCCGTTGCCGGGGGCGGTCGCGGTCACACTCACGGGGCTTTATAACCGCGCGGGCCTGTGGACGGACGGTCGCACTTTTAGCGGCGGGCTGGACGCGGGCGGCTATGCCTATTCGGCGAATCTCGTGGGCACGACACCCAGTTGGAACGGGCTGGTTTTCACGCTGGGACCGGCCAACGCGAATGATGTAATCAGTTGTGCGGGCCAGACCGTAACGCTGCCCGCCGGTAATTTCACCAGCTTGCAAATCCTGGGCACGGCGGTGAATGGCAGCCAGCCGGCGCAGACGTTTATCGTGACTTACACGGACAATGCCACCACCACGAATGTGCAAAGCTTTAGCGACTGGGCGAATCCGCAACGTTACGCCGGGGAAGCCGTGGTGGTGCCGATGGGCTACCGCAATAATGGCGGCGGCGCCAAGGATCTTTACACGGCCGTGAACCTGTATGGGTACAACCTGACGCTTAACCAGACGAAAACGGTCAAAAGCGTGACGCTGCCGAATAATGCGAACGTGGAGATGCTGGCGCTGGCGCTGGCCAATGAGCCGGTCAGCGCCCCGCTGGCGGGTTACTACAACCGGCCGGGCCTGTACACAGACGGCACGACGTTCACGAATCCGGCGACGGGGGGCATTGATGGGGGCGGCGCGGCCTATTCCGCCTCGCTGCTGGGCGGGTCGCAAACGTGGACCAACATGCTGTTTAACTTTGGGCCGGCCAACGTCACCAATGTCATCAGCGCCACCAACCAGACCATCAACCTGCCCGCCGGCAACTTCGCCTTTTTACGGATGCTGGGTTCGGCGGTGCAAGGGAGCCAGGCCAGCCAGACCTTCACGGTGAATTACACGGACGGCACCTCGTCCGCGTTCGTCCAGAGCCTCAGTGACTGGTTCTCCCCCCAGGGTTATGCCGGTGAAGTGCCGGCATTGCCGCAGGGGCACCGCAACAGCAGCGATGGCACGGCGGACAACCGGACGTTTAACCTTTACGGATATGGCTTCAAGCTGAATGCGACCAAGGTGGTGCAAAGTCTCAAGCTGCCAGCCAACCCCAACGTGATCCTTCTGGCCATCAGCCTGGCGCCCGTGCTCCGCCCGGTGATTATCACCCTGCCGGTGGCCAGTCCGATTACCTACGGGCAAAGCCTGGGTAATGCCACCCTGAGCGGCGGGGTGGCTTCGGTGGCGGGGAGCTTTGTCTTCACCACGGCGGCCACCACACCGAGCGTGGGCACGGCGGCGCAGAGCGTGACATTTATGCCCACGGACAGCACGGACTATGCGAATGTGGTTACGAATGTGAATGTAACCGTCAACCCCGCCCCGCCGGTGATTACCTGGACGAATCCCGCCGCCCTGGTTTATGGTGGGGCGCTGGGCACCAACCAATTGAACGCGACGTCCAGCACCCCGGGAACCCTGGCGTACAGCCCGCCGGCGGGCACGGTGCCAGGGGCGGGAACCAACACGCTGACGGTCATCTGCCAGCCCACGGACACAGTGAATTACTTTAGCGTGACCAGCACGGTGAGCCTGCTGGTCCAGCCCGCGCCTTTAAGTGTGACGGCCAACAACGCGGTGCGCGGCTACGGCACGACCAATCCCGTTTTCAGCGGCACCCTGAGCGGTCTCCAGAACGGGGATAATATTAGCGCGAGGTATGCCTCCCCGGCAACGCTGAACAGTCCGGCGGGCACTTATGCGATCGTCCCCACGCTGGTGGATCCGGCTGGCCGGCTGACGAATTATCTCGTCGCCCTCCAGAATGGCACGCTGACGGTAACCAATCCTGCGCTGACCTTTTCCGCCAATCCATTCACCGAGCCGGCCGTGGTGGCGGGGCAGATGTATGCCGCCACTCTGGCCGCCCAAGCCACCGGGGCCAGTGGCGCGGCGCTCACGTTCACGCTGGCCAGCGGGCCGGCGTGGTTGAACCTTGCGCCCGCCGGAGATCTCAGCGGCACGCCCCTTTCCATGAATGTGGGCACGAATACCTTTGGGGTGAGCGTGCGGGCCGCAGATGGCCGGTCGAATTCCGCCACGTTTTATATCACCGTGCGGCCGGCCCCGCCGATTGTGCCCAGCATCAGCAGCACCCCGACCAACCTGTGGTTGAACTGGAGCGGGGGGATTGCGCCGTTTCAAGTGCAAATGGCCACGAAGCTGGCGGGCAGCAATTGGGTAAATGCCAGTGGCGTCCTCCGTTCGAACACCTTGCTTTTACAACCGGCCGGTCCCGCGGCCTTTTACCGCATTGTGGGGCAGTAAGCCCACGGGCCCGGCGGTCAGCCTTCCGCCGCCAGTTCAGCCGCCAGCGCCCGGGCCAGGCTTGCGGATTGCGGCAGGGAATTGTATAGCTGGGCCGAAAGGCGCACGAATCGCCGGGGCGAGGCCGGCCAGGCAATGACCGGCACTTCAATGCCATGCCGCAACCGCAAGGCGTCCTGGAGGGGATACTCATTGAAGGGCAGTCGCGGGCCGGCCCCCGGGGGCGCGTCCGGCAGGGGCACGGCGGCCAGCGAGCCAATGAATTCCGCCGGGCACGGATCGGTCACGCCCAGGAGGCCGGTCAGAAGGCTCCGGCCCGCCAGCGCCAGGGCCCGGTTGCGGGCCATGATCGCGGGCCAGCCCCCCGGCACTTGCGCCGCCATAAATTCCAGTGCCGCCGGCACGCTCAGGCCCGCCGAGGGATCCCAGGTTCCGGGCCAGGCAAATTCCAGGAGGAAACGCGAGCGGTCAGTGCGCGCCGAATTCGCACCGTGACTAATAACTAAGGGCCGGATGGCCGCCTGGCGGTCGCGCCGCACGTGCAGCAAGGCCGCGCCTTTGGGGGCGCACAACCATTTGTGGCAATTGCCCGTGTAATAGGCGGCCCCGAGTTCGTGGAGGCGCAGGGGCACCATGCCCGGGGCGTGGGCTCCATCCACGAGCGTTTCCACGCCCCGCTCCCGCAGGGCTGTCACCAGCCGGGCGATGGGCAGCACCAGGCCGGTCTGGCTGGTCACATGATCCAGCAAGGCCAGCCGCGTGCGCGGGGTGACCGCGGCCAGGATGGGGGCGACCAGTTCCTCTGCGTCCTGCAATGGGAAGGGCAGGCGCGCCACCACGATCCGGGCGCCCGAACGTTCCGCCACGAAGTCCAGGGCGTTGCGGCAGGCATTGTATTCCTGGTTCGTGACCAGCAATTCGTCGCCCGGTTGAAACACCAGCGAGCGCAACACGGTGTTGACGCCGGCGGTGGCGTTGGGCACGAACACCACATCCTCCGGGCGGGCTTCCACAAAGTGGGCCAGGGCCGTGCGCGCGGCATCCCAATGGGGTTCCAATTCCCGCACGAGAAATTGCAACGGCTGCCGCTCCAGCCGCTCGCGCCATTCGTTTTGGGCGGCCAGCACGGGGCGGGGACAAGCGCCAAAGGCGCCGTGGTTGAGGTAGGTCACGCCCGGATCGAGCAACCACGAGGCGGGTGCGGCGGCCGGCTGGTTTAAATTGAATGCGTCAGGCTTCACCACGGGCACATTACCCGGCTGGCGGCCAAAGGAAAGCCCCTTTGGCGGGAGCAGCCCCGGCGTTCACCCGCAGAATTGAGCCAGCCAGAGCTTGCGCCCCTCCCCCCGATGAACTAGAACAGCATGGAACAGAACGACTATGGCGAACTATACCATCATCGGCGGGGACAAAAAAGAGTACGGTCCGGTGACCGCGGAAGAAGTGCGGCAATGGCAGGCGGAAGGCCGGCTGGATGCCAATTCCTTGATGCGGTCCGATAGCGACACCGAGTGGCGGCCGCTCGCGACCTTCCCGGAATTTGCCAGCGCCCCCGCGCCCCGGGGCACCACCCCGCCCCCGTTGACGGCTCTGCCGAGCCGGGCCCGCGAGGGCAGCCCGTCAGACGCCCTGGACGTGGTCCGCAGCCCGGCCTCCTCCCTGCTCGTCACCGGCGTGCTCAACAGCCTGTGGTCCCTTTATATTTTGCTGGGCGATGCCTTCACGCCGAACCACAAGTTTGAGGAGTTTACGAAATTGGTCACGCCCATGGTGGATGTGAAAGATCCCCAGGTGCAGGCCATGCTCAATGGTCCCATGATCAAATTCTTTTGCGGCACGGCTTTTTCCGTGGGTAACGACCTGTTCATGCTGGCCATCTCGGTGCTGATCGCGCTGGGGGCCTGGCACATGAAAGCCCTGCGGAACTACGAATTTAGTTTGATCGCGGCCATTCTGGCCATCCTGCCCTGCATGACGCCCATGTGCCTGCTGGGCCTGCCCTTCGGCATTTGGGCGATAGTGGTCCTCCGCAAACCGGGCATGAAGGGGCAATTCCACTAAGCCGCCCATGGGCCTTTTTTCCGCCACTGGTCGCAGCCTGACGGTCACCCGGGCGTGGACCTGTCTGGGGATTAATCAGTTTGCCACGCCCGGTTTGGGTTCGTTCATGGGGGGGCGAAAGTTCGCCGGGGCGGGCCAGTTGTGCGCTTCGGTCGCGGGCTTTTTATTGATTACCACGTGGATGTTTAAAGCCACCATGGGTCCCATGACAGCCGCCCTGAATGGCACGGATGCCCCGCCGGTGCCGGCGTTTTGGTGGCAGGCGGGGGTGCTGTTTTTTGGCCTGGCCTGGCTGTGGTCCCTGATCACCAGCATCAGTCTGGTGCAGGAAGCCATGGCCATTTCCCGGTCCGCCCCCGTGAACCGGTCGGGCCCGCCCCCGCGGCTGGCCGAGCTGGCGCCGCCGCCCCCGTTGCTGCGGGTCGCGGGTGACCGCCTGTCCGTCGAGCGTTTGCCCTCGGCCTTCCTGACCGTGCCGGCCTGGCGGCGCCAGGGGGAGGCGATCACGCGCACCTTTCAGTTCAAAGATTTTTTGGGCGCGATGACGTTTGTGCATCAGGTGGCCAGCCTGGCCGAGGCGGCCGCGCATCACCCGGATATCGACATTCGCTGGAACCGCGTGACCCTGGTGCTCACCACCCACGACGCGGGGGGACTTTCGGAGAAGGATTTCGCCCTGGCGCGGCAAATTGACCTGGCCAGTTCTTAAAACACCTCGGGCACGCCTTCGGTCAAAATGCGAATCTGCCGGGTGAGGTGCTCCCGGGCGGCAATTTCCAGCAACCAGCGCGGCGGCTCGTCCATTTCCTCAAACGCGAGCCGGAAGGTTCCGTAGTGCATCGGTATCAGCCATTTGGCCCCCAGCGCCTGGAAGGCCTGGATCGCCTCATCGGGCCCCATGTGCACCCGCCGGAAGGTTTCCGGATAGTAGGCGCCAATGGGCAGCAGCGCGATTTCCGGGGCGAGCCGCGCGCCGATTTCCTTGAAGCCGTCGAAGTAGGCGCTGTCCCCCGCGTGGTAAATCTTCCGGCCCTGATGCTCCAGCACAAAGCCGCCGTAGCCCCGGTGTTCATCGTGCAGGGTGCGCGCCCCCCAGTGTTTGCTGGGGGTAAAAGTCACCTTCCAGCCGCCCTGCCCGAAGCTCTCCCAATGATCCAGTTCGATCACGCGGGAAAAACCCAGGTTGTGGGCCAGATCGCCCACGCCGCGCGGCATCACGCCGATTTTTGGGTGCGGCAGCCGGCGCAAGGTGGGGCGGTGGAAATGGTCAAAGTGCGCGTGGGTGAGCAGCACCACATCAATGGGCGGCAGATCCTTGAGCTTCAGGCCCGCCCGTTTGATGCGCTTGAGCAGGAACAGCCAGTTCGCAAAATTCGGATCGATCAACAGGTTTAAATCGGTGAATTGAATCAGGAACGAGGCATGCCCGATCCAGGTGATGGCCACCTCGCCGTGTTTTAATTTGGGAAAGACCGGCACCTGGGATTTCCCGGTGCGCGGCGTGAGCAGGGCCTTGATGACCAGTTCACGAAAAAAGACCGCTGGTTTGAAATGTTTGGCCGGGGTTAAATCCTTGAAGGAACGCGGCAACTTGCGCGGGGGCCTGGTTTTGGTCGGCTTGGTCATGACTAAGGTACCACAGTACACCCCCGGCAGGGTGAACAAAACCAAAATTCCCGGCCGGTGAGGATTGAACCGCACGGCGTTTCTGCTGTCCAATCCCCGCCAATTCTGGCAAAAACGCTCATGATGAAGCAGCTCGCAACCTGGCTGGCCCTGGCCACAATGGTACTCATACTATCCGCCAACGCTGGCGCGGCCGGGGCAGCGACCCTGGCCACCAAGCTGGCCCCCGTGCCGCCCTTTCCCGCCGTGTGCGCGGCCGCCCAGTCCGCGGGCATTCCCCTGACAGGTTTTGTGCCCCCGCCGCCCGGCGCGGATTGGCAACCGGGCGATGCCGTGACCGGCCTCATCACCCTGCATGAAAAGAAGCGTGGGGTCACCCAGTGGCTGGTTCGTTTTGAAGCCATCACCAACCTCCCGGCCAAGTCCGCCAAGCCGCCCCAGCCGCTGGTTTTGTACACGTCCACGGGCCACCGGTTTGAGTTCGACCGGGTGCCGGCCAGCATTCGGGTGCGCCTCCTCGGCCCGTTCGCGGAAGCTGACCCGCACCGGGGGGCCAGCCCCAAGTGGGGCGACCAAAGCACCCGGGTGGCCATCAGCCAGAGTTTTTTGCGGGTCGGTTTGGATGAGGGGGCGGCGGCGGTCATCCGCTGGGTGCAGGCGGCCCGGGTGCAGCAGGCGACGAATTTCATGGAGGCCTTTGAGTTTGACCCCAAACCGTTCAGCAGCGACCGCACCAATCACGATGCCCAACTGGCCCGCCAATGGCAGGTGACTCCGGCGGAAGAGCGGGCGGTGACCGGCTGGGACCCGGCCATGGATGCCTACTTCACCACGGTGGGAAAAACGCCGCATTTACAGGACATGCTGCTCAAAGTCATCAGCCTGCCCTCCGCGTGGTCCGTCGTCAAAAACCTCGGTGTGAAAGTGGAATTTAATTTCGCTGAAGAAGCCGTCCAGCAACTTACCAACCTGGACTGGTCCCTGCCCACCAATGCCCCCACCTTTTCCCTGCCCTCGCACCTCGTCATCAACAAACATCCCACCCTGGATGTGACCCTGCTGGTGACCGCTCCCCGCCCGCCGTTGCTGGTCTGTGGCGGGGTGGTTGGGTTCCTGGCGGAAAACCCGGCGGACGAGGCCAACTACCTCACGCTCCGCATGCTCAGCGCGCAGCGCCCGGGCCCTTGACCCGCCGCCGCCCCCGGCTCCGGCCAGCGGATTTTTGCTTGGGCATTCGCGGGGAATCGGGTATCAAGCAGGCATGGACAACCTCGACAGCCAGTTGGACACTTATCTGCGGGCCAAGCCCAAGCTGGGTCGGGGCGTTTACCTCGCGCGCGGGGCCATGGTGCTGGGGCACGTCACCCTCGGCGCGCACAGCAGTGTCTGGTACAACGCCGTCCTGCGCGGGGACATCAACCGCATCGCCGTTGGTCACCACTCCAATATCCAGGACAACTCCGTGCTGCATGTGGCTGATGATTATCCCTGCCTCCTGGGCAACTGGGTCACGGTCGGCCATTCCGCCATCATCCACGCCTGCCGGATTGGCGATGAAACCCTCGTGGGCATGGGGGCGGTGGTGCTGGACGGCACGGTGATAGGCCGCCAATGTCTGATTGGGGCGAAAGCCTTGGTGACCCAGGGCATGAAAATTCCCGCCGGCTCGCTGGTGCTTGGCTCGCCGGCCAAAGTCGTTCGCCAACTCACCCTCGAGGAACGCGCCCACCTGAAATGGTGGGGCCAGAAATACGTCACCAATGCCGCGTATTGTTTAAAGCACAATATCAATGTGGGCGCGCCGCTGTGAAGGCCCGGTTCCGGCTAAGATGATTCAATCCCGCCGTCGCCGGTCAAACGCAAAGGCCGCCGGTTGGTGCAGGATGATCTTCGGAAAGTCCGGATGCGCCGGATGGAGCAGGTAATTGAGCTCGCCCGGGATGAGGACACGCGGCAGCGCCAGCACCGCTCACCGGCTGGCTCGCACCCAGATATCGCCCAGGGTCCGGGTAAACCCGGGAGCCGGCATGTTCCGCCAGCCCGCCGGCAAACGCTGGCGGGGAAAAACTTCCACCAGAGCCGTGGCGAATTCCAGTTGGAACACGGCGTATTTGAAAGTCACCGGCGGGTCGAGATGCACCAGTGTTTCCAAGGCCGCCAGGGATTGCGCGCTGCTGGCATAGATCACCCGCACCCCGCGCGCATTCCAACGACCGCCTATTACCTCATAGATTAAGGCAATTAACGTTAAAACCGTCGCTCAGAGATTATTTAACGTGACAATAAATATAGCTGCGTCGGCGCTGCTGATTAATGCTGGCCCAGGCCCGGAAGTGTGAATTTTGGGATTTGCGGTTTTCCCGCGCCGCGAACCTTGGCCGCCAAACAAATTCGGTAACACCCCGCTCGCCAAGGGTAACTCTCCTGCATACGATGTCGGCCATGAGCACGCAAGTTGCCGCCGGGACTATGCCCGGGATGTTTCCACCCACGCGCTGGTCGGTGGTGCTGGCCGCCACCCGGCGGCATTCGCCGGAGTCCACCCGGGCCTTGGAGGACTTGTGCCGGGCGTATTGGTATCCCCTCTATGCGTATGTCCGGCGCAGCGGCCAGTCCCCGCATGATGCCCAGGATCTTACGCAGGAATTTTTTGCCCGGCTGCTGGAACATCACTGGCTCGAAACGGCCGATCGCGAACGTGGCCGCTTGCGCACCTTTCTCATCGTTGCGCTCAAACACTTCCTCCACAAGGAATGGCGCCGGGCCTCCGCCCAAAAGCGCGGTGGCGGGATGGTCCCGGTGGAACTCGACACCCAATGTGCCGAGAGCCAGTATGCCGTGGACCCCACCGCCGGACTGGCCCCGGACGCCGCCTACGACCGTCAATGGGCCCTGACGCTGTTGGACCTTGCCCTGAAACGGCTCGAGACCGAGTTCGCCACCGGCAGCCGGGCCGGCGACTTTGGGGTGCTTAAAGGCTGCCTGCTGGCCGCACCGGGCAGCTTTGAATATGCCGATATAGCCGCCCGCCTGGGCCTCCAGCCCGGGGCCGCCCGCGTGGCCGTGCACCGGATGCGCAAACGCTTCCGCGAAATTTATCGCGAGGAAATCGCCCAGACCCTCGCCGAGGGGGCCGATTTAAACGCGGAATTGCGCCACCTCGCCGCCGCGCTGTGAACCCTGCCATGGTGATACACTTTTCCGGTAACAACTCCCGGTGGCCCGGTAAGTAATCCGCATGAGCAACTCCGCCTCACCCAACTGTCCGCACTGTGGCACCCCGCTGCCGGCCGGGGCTCCCGGGGGCTTGTGCCCCCGCTGCCTCATGGCGCTGAACCTGAAGACCGAAACCGTTTTCACCGATGACGCCCCGGCTGCGGAACCACCCCTGCCACCGGCCGCCCTCGCCCCCCACTTTCCACACTTGGAAATCCTCGAATGTCTCGGGCGCGGCGGCATGGGCGTGGTGTACAAGGCGCGGCAGAAAACCCTGAACCGTTTCGTGGCCCTCAAGCTGCTCGCGCCCGAGCGCGTGCATGACGTCACCTTTGCCGACCGTTTTACCCGCGAAGCCCAGGCGCTGGCCGCCCTGAACCATCCGAATATTGTCACCATTCACGACTTTGGCCAGGCCGGCGGGTTTTACTTTCTGCTCATGGAATTTGTGGATGGCGTGAACCTCCGTCAGTTGCTCCGCGCGCGCAAATTCACCCCGGAGGAGGCCCTGGCCATCGTTCCGCCCCTCTGCGACGCCCTGCAATTTGCCCACGAACGCGGCATTGTGCATCGCGACATCAAACCCGAGAACCTGCTCCTGGACAAAACCGGCCGGGTTAAAGTGGCGGACTTCGGCATCGCCAAAATGCTGGGTAATGCGCATGGGAGCGGGCCCACGGCCGGGCCCGCCGCGCCGGAGAACGCCACCCAAAATGCGATTGGCACCCCGGGCTACAGTGCGCCGGAACAAAAAACTGATCCCCGGCGCGTCGACAGCCGGGCGGATATATATTCGCTCGGCGTTGTCTTTTACGAAATGCTCACCGGCGAACTCCCCGGCCAGCGCATTGAACCGCCTTCCCGAAAAGTGCAGATTGACGTTCGCCTGGACCAGGTGGTGTTGCGCGCCCTGGAGCAAACGCCCGAACTCCGGTTCCAGCAAGCCAGCGAAGTGAAGACCAGCGTGGAAACGATCACCGCCACGCCGGACAACCGCAGCACGTCGGGATCGGTGGCCGCCCCGGCCCAGCCGGGGACCGATTTGGATGACTGCTGCCAGCGCCGGAAAATCCTGATCTGGGGACTCGTCCTCGCCGCTGCCGCCGGCCTCCTGGGCGAACAGGCCACGCCAGCGACGGCGGGCCGGTTGATGGAAACGGTGGGCGTGGTCTTCCTGGTACTCATCGGCGGATGGCTCTGGCTGCCGGGCGACCGGGTTAAATTTACCCGCATGGCGGGGCGGCTCCTGGCCATTGATGGTATTTTCATCGCGACGGCCGCGCTCTGGTGTGCCACCGAGAATCCATTCCTGCCCGAACCCTGGCTGATCGCCATCGCCGGGGCTTGTCTTGGGGTCATCGTTTATGCGTTGCGCTGCCTCCATCGTTCGCTGGGAACAATGCCGGCATCGGCGGCTGGCAAAACCACCGCCCGTTTCGTGCGCATAGTCCAGTTTGACGTGCCTGCGGGCATCGTGATCGCGCTGATTCTGCGGGCGTTTATCATCCAACCCTTTAATACCAGCACCGATGCGGCCGCGCCGGAACTGCCCCGGGGCAGTCAGTTCATGGTGTGGAAACTGGCCCGCAACTTCGCGCCGGGCGATCTGATTGCCTACCATGACGGGCATTGGAATAATGTGGGGCGGGTGACGGGCCGCACCAGCGAAGGTTTGCTGGTGAACCGCAACGGGCAGGGGGATGCGCTGATACCGTATAAAGAGATTATCGGCCGGGTTTTCAGCGTCTATTGGCGCGCGTCGAATGCCGGCCCGGCTTCCACGCCAGCGCGCTTTTCCCCCGGCCCGGCCACTCCGCCGTTGCCGGAACGCCTCCTCCCCCGGGGCAGGGCTTGGACCAATTGGAACCACCAACAGGAAATTGGTCCGTGCTATGCCGTGGCCGCGGCCAGCGACACCATCGTGGCCGCCGGCGTTCACGGGGTGCTGGCCACCCGCGATCCGGCTTCCGGGGTGTGGCGGCTGGCCAGGGTTGCCGATCATAAAGATTTCCGCGGCATCACTTATGCCCACGGCCAGTTTGTGGCGGTTTGCCAGGGCGGTGGCATTTTTACCAGCCCGGAAGGCCAGGGCTGGACCCCGCGCGTGTCGACGGTCACCAATAACCTGCTGGGCCTGCTGTGGGATGGCCGCCAATATCTCGTGGGCGGAGACCAGGGAACGCTCCTGGCCAGCCCGGATGGCCGCACGTGGTCCCAGCGGCCATCCGGCACCCAGATTCACCTGACGGCCTTTGGTTATTCCGGCACCCGCTATGTGGCGGTGGGTAATGACGGGATTATCGTCAGCGACGATGCCCGCACCTGGCGAAAACCGGCCAGCTGGGTCGAAGTTGCCCGGGTGCCCTTTACCGCTTGCACCTGGACCGGCAGTCTGTTTCTCGCCTGCGGCCTGGGCTTGGATCAATTACCCACCATTTACACGAGCCCGGATGGGGAGCTATGGACCTTGCGCGAGAAGACCATCACTGCGTCCCTCCGGGCCGCGCTTACCGTCAACGGTGCGATATACGTGGCCGGCGACAACGTGCTGGAGCAATCCACCGATGACGGCACGACGTGGACGAATATTTTCCCCAGCGCCAACGGCAACCAACTCTTCATGGGCCTGGCCACGGAGGGCCAGAACCTGATCGCGGTCGGCTTCAATCGCAACGTCTGGGTTCTCCCCCTGGCGCCCTGAGCTTTGGACTCGAGGATTATTCGTGAAATAGTTCCACGAATAGTTCCACGAAAGCGCCGGCCCCCTGAACCGGGGGGGCAATGCGATTAAAACTGGCCGGGATGGGCGCGGGTGGTGCGCATTTTTTCAGCTTCCACAATGGCCAGCATCTGGCGCAAATCCTCCTCCTTGGAACCGCTGATGAGGAGGTAATCGAAATTTTTCCACTGGGCGATTTCCTGCCGGGCCACGGCAAGGCGCTTGCGCATGACGGCCTCGGCATCGGCCCCGCGTTTTTTCAAACGTTCCTCCAGGATTTTCAGGGACGGCGGCGTCAGAAATACGGAGACGAGGGCCCGGCGAAGTTCCGGGTCTTCCAGGGCCCGTTCCTTGATGGTGGCGGCGCCCTGGACATCCACATTAAGCAGCACATCGTGGCCGTCGCGCAATTTGCTGGTCAGTTCGGAGCGGAGCAGACCGTAGCTGTGACCGTAGACGGTGGCGTGCTCGAGAAAATTGCCGGCCTGCAGGCGTTTGAGAAAGTTTTCGGCCTCCAGAAAGTAGTAATCCACGCCCTCGCGCTCGCCCGCGCGCGGGTCGCGGGTGGTGCAGGTGATGGCGCGGGTCATTTCCGGCCGGGCCTCGAGCAGCAGGTTGCAGAGGGTGGTTTTCCCGCCGCCGGAAGGGGCCGAGATGAGGATGAGCAGGGGCGCGGATTTCCGTTCCGCCGCCGGGGACGCCGGGGCGTGTTTGTCGGCAGGCAGGGCGATTTTTTGGGTGGTTTTTTTCATTCCACGTTTTGGGCCTGTTCGCGGAATTTTTCAAGTTCCGCCTTGAGGGTGACGACTTCGCGGGAAATCACGGCGTCGTTGGCCTTGGACCCTATGGTGTTGATCTCGCGGTTCATTTCCTGGGCCAGAAAGTCGAGGGTGCGGCCGACGGGTTCCTTGGCCTTGCGACAGTCCTCAAACTGCTGGAAGTGGCTTTGGAGGCGGGTGAGCTCCTCGGTGATGTCGGAGCGGTCGGCAAACAGGACGATTTCCTTGAGCAGGCGTTCGTCGTCGGGCGCGATGCCTTCCAGGCCGGCGCATTTGATGCGTTCGATGAGCTGGCAACGGTAATTTTCCGCGGTTTGCGGGGCTTGCTTTTGGATTTTTTCCACGGCCCCGCGCATGACGTCGATGCGGGCGACCAAATCCTGCGCCAGATGGCGGCCTTCCCGCTCGCGCATTTTAACGAGGGCAGCGAGGGCGGGTTTGATGGCTTTTTCCACGACCGGCCAAATGGTATCCGGATCCACCAGTTCCTCGTCGCTTTGAAAGACCCCGGGAGCGCGGACGATTTGGTCCAGGTTGACCTTGCCGGCGAGCTTGAGTTTTTTGGCCAGCCGGCCCAATTCGGCGGCATAAGCCTGGGCCAGCGGGAGATTGATATGCATGCGGGCCGAGAGCTTGCCTTCGGCCGCATGGATGCTGACCCGGGCGGTCACGCGCCCGCGCGCCACGGTGCCATTGATGGCATCGCGCACCTGGGCCTCGAGCATTTCCAGCTCGCGCGGGAGGTTTACCGAGATTTCTGACTGGCGGCGGTTAACGGCCGCCAGTTCCACCGTGATTTTGAACCCGTCCTGGGAGCACTCACCCCGGCCGTAGCCCGTCATGGATTTCATCCCGGACAATTTGCAAAAAAAAGTGGCCGCAAGCGAGATATTTTCCGGGCCGGGCCGGCCGGCGGGAAGAATGTTGAAGGCAGAGTGAAGCAACGGGGCTGCCCGGCCGGGATGGGGCAATTTAGGATTTTGCCGTGCCGACTTAAAGCGTATGCCAACGGTCCGATGGGGGAAAACCCACTGGGCGGTTGGGTTTGCGGGATTGGACCGTGGAAAATTCGCGAGTTGAGTTGCGAACTCAAAACGCGCAGTCTTGAGTGGCCGGTCGTAAAGCGGCCGCATTCGGATTGTGCATCCGTAGCTCAATTGGATAGAGCTTCTGACTTCGGATCAGGCGGTTGCAGGTTCAAGTCCTGCCGGATGCACCATTGATTTTAACCTTCCCTCGGTGCCTTGCCGGGGGAACACCCGCATTGCCAGGCAATCCGGGGTTGGTTAACGTTCAGCATGCAACCAAAACCCAATCCTGGCCGGAACTCTCTCTGGCCACCGGCCACGGCCCCAATTTTCGGCTGGTTGGTCATGGTTTTACTGGCGGCCGCGCTGGCCGGCACCCCAAGGATGTATGCCGGGGAAGACCATTGGTTCACGACCTGGGCTTGTGCCCCACAGTTGACCGAACCCGGGAATCTGCCGCCGGCCCCGCTGGATGGCAGCACCTTGCGGGAGTTCGTGCACCCCAGCATTGGGGGCAGGCGTTTGCGCCTGCGATTAGCCAATCTCTTTGGCACCCAGCCGTTGGTGATGCAGGCGGTGCATATTGCGCTGGCTGCGGGCACGGGCAGTCGAGGCCCGGGTGAAATCAACCCGGCGACCGACCGGGCGCTCACCTTTGGCGGCTCAGCGGGGCTCACCCTCCCGCCGGGTGCCACAGCGTACTCCGATCCCGTTGAATTTGAGTTGCCGCCACTGGGCACTTTGGCCATCTCGCTGGCGATTGACCGGGCTCCGGGCGCCACGATCACCGGTCATCCGGGCTCCCGCACCACGTCATTCATCCAAGCTGGCGACGCCGTTGCGGCGTCCCGCCTGCCGGCCGCGGTGCGGACGGCACACTGGTACTTTATTACCGGGCTGGAAGTGCTGGCGGATAATTCCAGTCAAACCCTGGCCATTCTCGGGGATTCCATCACCGATGGTCGCGGTTCCACCACGGACGGAAATGATCGCTGGCCGGATGTCCTGGCCCAACGGCTCCAGACCAATGCTCTCACCGCCGGCGTGGCCGTCGCCAACCTTGGGATTGGTGGCAACGGCATTTTTGGCGGTCTCGGCCCGGCCGCGGTGAACCGGTTCGAGCGGGATATACTGCACCAAAGCGGGGTGCGCTGGCTGATCCTGTTTGAAGGCGTGAATGACATCGGGGGGCGTGCTGGCGACAGCATCGGCACCAACCTGGTGGCGGCCTACGCGCAATTCGCCCGCCTGGCGCAGGCGCAGAATCTTCGCGTGTATGGGGCCACCATCACTCCCTTTGGCGGGAATCATTATTATACTCCGGTGCACGAACGTGAGCGGCAACTGGTAAACACCTGGATTCGCACGAACCAATTATACGACGCCCTGATCGATTTCGATGCCGCGGTCCGGGATCCCCTGACCCTCACCAACCTGCGCGCGGCGTATAATAGTGGCGATGGACTCCACCTCAATCCGGCCGGTTACCGGGCCATGGCGGACGCCATCGATCCCGCCCTGTTTCGCGCGTCGCGCACTGAAGCGGCGGCAACTCCGCCCGCCCCAAGCCGTTTTGATGATCATCAGAACATGATGGACCAGTTGGGCGTGAAAAAACTGCGGCCCGGCCCCGACCCTAATAATCAATCCACCTTCGACGAGGCCACGGCCAATCCTTACACCAACAGCCTGCCGGAGGTGCTGGTGCGGCATTCCGGGGTGCGCGTGACCCGGCCGGATCAGTGG
>CAIZWI010000268.1 GCA_903936645.1 uncultured Verrucomicrobia subdivision 3 bacterium | reverse complement strand
GTACCGGGGGCGGCGCAAAGCTTGCCCCCGGCTAATTTCCGGCGCCCCTCCGGGGCAAGGCTCGGGCGAAGGAAGAAATTTGTCTCACACCCACGACGGCTGATGATGGCATGCATGGTTAGATTTTGACTTTCGAGGGCTGGGCAAAGCCATAAGCAGGCTTCCGCAGCTTGTGGAAACCCTTGATTCTGGTTATAGTTGCGGAATGCTTACATCCTGGATGCGGGGTTTTGCCTGGTGCGGTTGGCTGTTACTGCCGGGATTGGCGGGAGCGCAATTCACCTGCACAACCAATGATGGAAGCATCATCATCACCGGTTATACGGGCACTGGGGGCGCGGTGACCATTCCGGACACGATTGCCAGATATATTGTCACCAGCATTGGTGATTATGCATTTTACGATTGCACCAACCTCACGAGCATCACGATCGGCATAAACGTCACGAACGTTGGCGTGGCGCCGTTTGATTACTGTTCCAGCCTAACCAACATAACGGTGGCGGCCAACAACTCCAACTACGCCAGCCTGGACGGAGTGTTGTTCGACCAAAGCAAATCCACGTTGATTCAATATCCAGACGGCTTGACGGGCAGCTACTTAATCCCTGCCAGCGTTACCAGTATTGGGAAAGCAGCATTTGGTTCAAGCCTACTGACCCGCATCATCGTTCCCGGAACAGTGACAAATATCGATGATGGTGCATTTGCGGCATGCGCCAGTTTGACCAACGCCGTCATCTCGGAGGGCGTCATTAACCTCGGTGCCGAAGCCTTAAGTGGTACGGCACTAACCGAAATTACCATTCCCGGCAGCATCACCGCCATTGGCTTGAGTGAATTTGCCGGCTGCCGCTCACTCACTAAGATTACGGTGGCGCCAAATAATCTCACTTACTCAAGCGTGGCTGGCGTGCTGTTTAACAGATCACAATCGACGATTGTTGGATATCCGGCTGGTGCCACCGGCAATTATACCATTCCAGCCAGCGTCAATGCCATCGGCGATGTGGCTTTCTTAAATTCCGGGATTACGAGCCTGTCCATTCCCGGAACGGTGCGCACCATCGGGATCAATGCGTTTGGCTATTGTGACGAACTGACAAATGTCATGATCGCCAATGGAGTCGTGGACGTAGGGGATCTGGCTTTTTACGAATGTCGCCAGCTTGCCCAGGTTAACATTCCGCTGAGCGTTACGAACATTGGTGAATTTGCGTTCTTTGATTGCGAAAGCCTCTTGGGGGTTATCGTTCCCGGCAATGTCACCAGCATTGGCCAAAGTGCATTTAACCTTTGTATTAACCTGAGCTATGTCATCCTGACAAATGGGCTCCAGAATATTGGCTCGGAGGCTTTTGCTGATTGTTCCAGCCTCACTAACATTGTCATTCCCGCCAGTGTCACCAAAGTGGGGCCGGGAGCCTTCACTTACAGTACCAGCTTAACGGGTGTTTATTTCAAAGGCAGCCCTCCCGTGGTCGATTCATCCGCATGGTCAGGGGATGACAATGTGGTGGCATATTACCTGCCAACAACCACCGGATGGGACGACTGGTCCCTCAATGCCGGTATCCCGGTGACTCCCTGGTTGCCGAAGATCTCCATCGGAGATGGCAATTGGGGCGAGCCGAGCAGTCCGTTCGGCTTCAACATCAACTGGGTGGCTGGACAGACGCTGGCGGTTCAAGCCTGCACGAACCTGGCGCACCCAGACTGGCAGCCACTCCAGAAATTGACGCTGACCAACGATGCAGTGAGTTTCAGCGATCCGAAATGGACCAATTATCGCGCCCGGTTTTATAGTTTAGCATTACCGTAAGCCGGGGTAGGCGGCATTTGTGCTGGTGCGCCAGAGACTCGAATTCATCCGCGCCGCGCGAGGTCACGGTTTGCTTCGCAAGGATTTTTCATTCAAGGCCAGATAGTTGCCTTGGTGTTGGGGTTACCCGGCATCCAAGTCATCAAGTAACGATGACAGCGCGGCACGGGGCGCACTGTCCTTTAGAATGGCTTCCCAACCGTCCGGCGGAAAGGCGTCGGGACATAGCGCGGGCAGGTCCTGCACGAGTTGGCGGCGTGATTCGATGGAAAAGAAAAACCGCATTGAATCCATTTTCAGGATCCAATGCGGTTGGCTTGGTTTAAAAATCAGAGCTGGGCCATGGCCTTGTCCAGCGCGGCGTAGAGCTGGTTCATGGTGGCCTCGGTTTCGTCGCCCATGTTGGAGAGGCGGAAGGTGGTGCCTTTGATTTTGCCGTAGCCGCCATCGATCAGGAAGCCCTGGTCTTTGACGAGCTTTTGCAACTTCGCGGCATCGACCACGCGGCCGCCGGGGCGGGCGCCATTGCTCACGCAGGTGAGGGTGACGGATTCATAGCCGGGTTCCGGGAACAACAGGAAGCCGTGTTTGGCGGCCCAGTCGCGGGTCAATTGATTGGTGCGGGCATGACGGGCAAAACGGGCTTCCAGGCCTTCGGCGAAGAATTCGTCCAGCTTGGAGGCGAGCGCAAACACGTGGCTGATGCTCGGGGTGCTGGGGGTCATGCTTTGCTCGGCGTTCTTTTGAAACTCGACGAAGTCGAAGTAGTAACCACGGTCCTTGGTGGTGGCGGCCTTGGCCAGCGCGGCCGGCGAGGCGGCAAAGACGGCCAGCCCGGGCGGGAGGGCAAAGGCCTTCTGCGTGCCGGCCAGCAGGACGTCGATGCCCAGTTCATCAAACTTGATGGGGAGGGCGGTGAGCGAGCTGACGGCGTCCACGATGAACATGACGTCGGGATATTTTTGCTTGAGGGCGGCGATTTCGGCCAGCGGGCTCATGGTGCCGGTGGAGGTCTCGTTGTGAATGAGCGTGAGGGCATCGAATTCACCGGTGGCGAGCTTGGCGTCAATCAGCGAGGCGCGGATGGGGGAACCCCATTCGACCTGCAAGGCTTCGGCCTGCTTGCCGCATTTCTTGGCGACATCGAACCATTTGTCCGAAAAGGCACCGCACATGCAGTTCAGGACTTTTTTATGGACGAGATTGCGCACGGCACCTTCCATCACACCCCAGGCGGAGGAGGTGCTCAGGTAGACCAATTGCTTGGTATAGAGCAGCTGCTGGAGTTGGGGTTGGATTTTGGCGTAGAGGTCTTTGAAACCCTGGCCGCGATGACCAATCATGGGCGAGCAAAACGCTTTGAACGTTTTTTCGCTCACTTCGACGGGTCCCGGAATGTGCAGTTTGACATGTGCCATAAGAGTATGTGAAATTTTTCACAAGCTGGATCAAAAGGCAAGTGAGTTTTTGGGGATTATTTGCCGCTGGAATCGCTCCTCGACGGTAAACCCAAGCTGAATTATGGTAGGACTGGACATGGAACAAGGTCTTGTAACGGACATCGCGATTTGCATTATCGCCGCCTGGGGGGTGGCGGTGATTTCCCAACTGGCCCGCCAGCCGCTCTTGCTGGCCTATCTGGCGGCGGGGTTTCTCATTGGTCCGGAGGCGCTGCGCTGGATCAAGGACAAGACGGCCATTGAAACCATTTCCGGCATAGGCCTCTCGCTGATGCTCTTCATGATCGGGCTGGAGATTGACTTGAAAAAAATGCTCAGCGCCGGCCGGGTGATCACCCTCACCGCCCTGGGGCAGATTATTGGCGGCATTGGGCTGGGCTGCCTGGTTTTCAATTTATTCGGCCCGGCGGCCAACCACCTGGAAGCCTTGTACCTGGCTGTGGCCATGGCCATGAGCAGCACGGTGATCATCGTCAAAATCCTGTACGACAAGCGCGAACTGGAGACGCTTTCCGGCCGGGTGACGGTGGGCGTGATGGTGCTGCAGGACATGGCGACGATTCTGTTCCTGGCCCTCCAGCCCAACTTGAAACACCCCGCGACCGGGCTGATCCTGGTGGC
>CAIZWI010000267.1 GCA_903936645.1 uncultured Verrucomicrobia subdivision 3 bacterium | reverse complement strand
GCCGATGCACTCGGTCTGCTGATGCTTGTCGTCCTTTCACCGATCATTATCCCGTTACTCATTTTTGCACTCTTGTATCATTTGGTTGCTGGCTCGTTTTTATATGTCGCTGCTTGGTGCTGCTGGTGTGCTCGTGGCCGCTATGTGTTGTTTGTCTACTCCGACAGTCCGATTTGGCATGACTACATTGAGGCGCACATTCTGCCACGCTTGGGAGAGCGTGCCGTTGTCCTGAATTGGTCACACCGTAGCCGATGGAGACGCACATTATCGGTTCTCGCCTTTCGTTACTTTGGCGGCTCCCATTCTTACAATCCGATGGCGGTAGTTTTTCGCCCATTACGATTTGCCAAGACGTTTCGATTTTACGAGCCATTCCGAGATTTTAAGCATGGCAAGAAGGAGCCAATCGCCAAGATGGAGAGAGAGCTTTATGATTTGCTTGATGAGATTGCTTGACCAGCAGGCTAACCAGATCGCTGGAGCCCTCCGTAGGCGCTGTCAGTTCCGTCCCGCTCTGCGGGACGGTCCACGTCGCGAGTCGGCGGTGGCTCAGCTTTTTTCGTCAGGCAGCATGACACTCTTATGAAAATCGCATTCATTATTTCAGCACTTACGATTTCACTTTTGGCGGCCGGCTGCTCGCAGCCGGCACAGCCATCGCCCTCGCAGCCACTTGCTACAGGCACAGCGATTAGTGGCATGATTTGGAAGTATCCACGCACCGCAGCCTCAAACGAAGGTTCGGGTATTCCGCAGGATGCGCGAGTGGATGTTTATGACCGGCTCATCATCATTCACCTCGCCGACGGCAGCCGTCAGGTTGTGCAGTTAGATTTGGTCACAGACTTGAAACTGAAGTGATTTACAAATTGCTGCCTAACCAGATCGCTGGAGCAGTCCCGTCCGCCGACCCGTCCGCCGAAGCCTCGGCGAAGGCGGATGGTGCTCTCCCTTCCGTCCCGCTCTGCGGGACGGTTCACGCCACGCGTCGGCGGTGGCTCAGCTTTTTTCGTTAGGCGGCAGCCAAATTGAGAATTGAGTTATTACGCAGCCGCGAAACCTCCGGGCATTGGGCGAGGACATCCGCACTAGAGCACGGCATTCCCAAAAATCCCGGGCGGTTCCGCTTTGAATTTGCTCGGGAGGACCGGGAATGTTTTAATGACCGGGATGAATTTATTGAGCAGCCGGGCTGGCCGGTGGGGTTTTCTGGCATGGCTGGGGCTGCTGCCCGCACTCTCCGCGCAGGCGGATGACACCCTGCCGGAGGCCACGAATCTGTGGACGGTACCGCTGGGGCATCTGGCCTGCAATTCCTCCCCGGCCCTGGCCCCCGACGGGACGATTTACCAGGGCACCTTCGATGGCTTGCTGCTGGCCATCAGTCCCACGGGCAAAACCCGCTGGAAATTTTCCACCGGCACGGAGGGCGAGATCAAATCCTCTCCCGCGGTGGCCGACGACGGCACGATCTATTTTGGGGCGCGCGACCGGAAATTGTATGCGGTCACACCCAGCGGCCGTTTGAAGTGGGTTTTCCCCACCGGCGCCTGGGTGGATTCCTCCCCGGGCCTTGCGGCGGATGGCACGGTGTATTTTGGCGGCTGGGATAAAACCTTTTATGCCTTGGACCCCGCCGGGACGCTGAAATGGAGCTACCCGGTGGGGGCCATTGTCGTTTCCTCCCCCAGCATCGCCGCCGATGGCACGGTTTATTTTGGAGCCTTTGACCATTATCTTTATGCCCTGACACCGGCGGGAAAATTAAAATGGCGGTTTGCGGCCCAGGCGGAAATCTGCTCCTCGCCGGCCATTGGCCCGGATGGCACGGTGTATTTCACCGCCGTGGACGGCTATTTGTATGCGCTCAAGCCGGACGGCACGCAACAGTGGCGCTTCCATTGCGGCAACAATACCGAGGCCTCCCCCATTTTGGACGAACAGGGCAATGTGTATGTACCCGGCACCGGGAAAGCCGGAGCCATCGGGGAATATGTGGTGACGCGGGAAGGGGTCGGGCACCTGGCCGGCGGACTGTCCTGCCCCGTGGATGGCTCGGCGGTGGCAGTGACCGGCCGGGTCTACTGGTCGCGTCCCTGGCGGACGTTTCAAGCCTACCTGCCAGATGGCACGGTATTCTGGCGGGCGGATCTGCTGGCCAATTTATCGACCTCGCCGGTAGTGGGAACCGATGGCACGATTTATTTTACCAGCGAACGCTTTTTTTACGCCGTGCAACCGGTGGGACCCGGTCTGCCGCTGGCCAAAAGTTCATGGCCGATGTTCCGGGCCAATCCCCGGCACACAGGCCGGGTGGCGGCGCCGTAAGGTATTATTTACCGATGCGCTTGACCAGGTTTCGTCCCCAGGCGATGCCGGGCGTCTCGATGTATTTGAACGCCAGCCAGGCCAGCGCATACGCCAGCGGGATGGCCAGGGCCAGGCTGGTCAGGAAACGCCGGGCTTCCGACCACTGATCAAAGGGAAACCACAGGCACAGACAGCGCAGCAGCACGATCAAGAGCGGGATGTGAATCAAATAAACCCCGTACGAGGCATCGGCGGCAAATTTACAACAGCGGCTTTCCGGCAGCCAGGTCAGCTTTTTCACCAACCGTTCGACCGCCGGCATGCCCGTGCCCCCGGCCAGGGCAAATTCATAGAACGCAAACAGGGTGCAGATCACCAGAAATTTCTTCATATAGAGCCCGGCCACCACCAGCGCGAGCAGGAGCAGCAGGACTCGTTTAACTGGGCCAGACGTGGTAAACAGCCCCGCCGCCATCAGCATGCCGACGAGGAAGCAATTGATTTTCAGTGGTAAAAACGTGGGATAGGGGAAAACTCCCAGCGCTTTCGGCTCGGCCAGAATCCCGACCGCGAACAGGTGCAAGGCCAGCCAGTTGAGGGCGAGGATGGCCACCACGCCGACCACAAACCGGGAACGTTCCAGAAACAGGGCCAGCCAGGGGAAAAACAAATAAAACTGCATTTCCAGACCAATGCTCCAATCTGGGAGCGGATTACTCTGGGCAAACGCGGGAATGAAGCCAAAGGCGAAGGTGAAATGGGCCAAAATATGGGCCAGACTCAAGCCATCCTGCGTGGGGTCATGCGGCCCGTGAAAATCGGCCTGGTGGAGCGCGAGCCGGTTTTGGTGAATGGCACTCAACAGGCTGTCATGAAAGACATAAACAAGGACCAGCAGGCAATAATATAAAGGGGCAATCCGGAAAAAACGCCGGGTATAAAATTTCAGGCAGGTGGTGGATGTCCCCCAGGCCTCGCCCAGACGGCGGCGCTCGTAAAAATGCCACATCATCAGAAAGCCGGAAATCAGCATGAACACATCCACCGCCAGACCGCCCCAATTAAACGACAATAGCGGATGATCCCCGGAAACCGTGGAGGCGGTATGGCTGAACAAGACCGCAAACGCGCTCAAGCCGCGCAACAAGTTCAGGGAGGCAAAGGCGTGCTCACCGGCCGGCCGCCCGCCGGGAACACTATGGGCTGGCGGATTTTTGGTCATCGGGCGCAGGCAACGCATGAGCGGTTAAATTCACGGCGGTTACAGTGGCTTAAATGAAAATTAATGTCCATGTTTTTGGCACAGGCCCGGGCAGAGTAGAAAATGGGGGGTAGTGGCTTAATTTGAAATATTTTAGGTGTTTGGAACTGGGTTGTCGTGCCGCAGGAATGCCTTGCAAGTTGCAACGGCAGTGATTTAATAAGGCATGAAAACATTCACAGTTTACCTAACAAACACAGCCACAGGAATCACAAGTTTAAACATTGAGGCAGCAACGTGGGACGCGAAAACAGGTTTTGCAACCTTTTATAACGAAAAGAAAGTTGCGGTCGCCATCTTCCATTTAACATCGTTTGCGGGTTGCGTCGAAACTGCTTCAATCTCAAGAACGATGGGGTCCGCGAAATGATTTGGCCGCTTGGTCAGTAAAAGTCATTCCAACGTTGACTTTTCGCCGATTTGGGATTACCATTAGCAAGCCCGACGCGAAAGCCTTTCGCGTCGGGCTTGCTAACGGAATTTGGCCATTGCGCCACTTTTAACGACGAATGTAGCCGGTTACCCGTAAAAATCTTCAGGCAATTCAAACCTGTGGATTATGTTTTTTAGGTAGCATGCGTAAAGGTCTTTTCCCTTATGATATGGGATTACTGTCGAACGCGGTTTTCCACCTATATCTGGATGCCATATTTCAAGGTGCGACCCCTTGCCTGAATAAAGCTTGAACCGAGAATCATGTTTCCTTAATTCCCGGAGAGCTTGGTCGACTTTTCGCGGCTTAGGCAAAAGCCATCTCCTTAAGTGGAGAAAACCTTTGTGGCTGCTTCATTTTGGCCAAATCATGGTCCTCAATATGAATAATTACGGCCTTCCCGTTAATGTTTATAGCCTTATCTTCTGACTTCACATTTGGAAACAGCTTGGATTGAATTTTTAACTGATTGGCCTTTTCCCAGCGGTCAAAATAAATTTTCTCGGCAGGGAACAATAACAGATCGTCGTCACCTTTAAACACCGCAAAGGAAATGTGAGACTCAATCATTTCTTGCAATTCCTTTAACGAGGCTTTTTCCGAATCTCCAACGGCAACCAAATCCATTTCAAGGCAATGGGCATGAAACAAGCCGTCTTCCATGTAAACGATGGCACGCAAGCAGAGGTTAAAGATTTTTTTTTGCATAATATGTCCCATATACTGGTGCGGCAGGACTTTGCCATCGCGCCGCCACACACGCAACTTAATTTGTTTATGTTGACGAAGCAAATAATCTTTTGATACCCTCAAGGCGTCTGCAGGACGCCTTGAGGGTATCAAAAGACCTGTGCTGTTTCCTCCGCTTTTTAGACTCTGCCATAATGCTGGCTCGGACGGGTGTAACTGGGGATTCAATGGGTGGCAATTCAATTACGGTTACAAAGCGCTCGCCGGTTTCGTCCGGCCCGTCCGGGTGGGACCAGCCATAGCACTTGCTGGCCTTTGGGTGGCCGGTAATGGCGAAAACCTCCACTTCCCCATGCCATACCGTCTGCCCCCGGAATCTCGGTTCGGCTAACCCCGAACGAGCGGACAACCATTGACGCCGCGATTGCTGCCAGCGGCCTAAAAAACTCAGAATTTGCGAGAAAAGCCTTGCTTCAAGCCGCAACCGATGGCATCCGTGTCTTGTAGTTGCGTGGAGCTAAACGGAATCAAACCGTTCGCTGCTGGGTGTAGGGCCGAGCCTGCGACAAATCTGTTAGCCCCCGTGCTGCTTGTCTCTCCGGCTGGCGTGACGCTCTTCGTCAAAAATTGATCACGCCAGCCGGTTTTCTTTTCTTTGCGGCTGGTTTCGGCGACACTAGCCCCATTGGTCTATTACATGCATACCCGCCTTTCTTTTTCGACCAACGGATATTTTGTGCTGTTTTACGCACATCAAACACAATCCGAAAAGTGCGGCTTGATACGATATCATTAAAGATTATCAAACGTGGAAGCAGGATTAAACAGCGGAATGCCAACGGGTGCCAAAAAACTAAAATATTTCAAATTAAGCCACTACCAAATGGGGAAGACGCTGTCGTGGTGCGAACAAAAGGAGACAAGCATGTGCGAGCAAAAGGAGAATAATGTTTTGGCCCTATTGTCAGAACGCT
>CAIZWI010000266.1 GCA_903936645.1 uncultured Verrucomicrobia subdivision 3 bacterium | reverse complement strand
TGGCTTGGCCATACGTGCGGCACCTGCCCCTATTGTTTGTCCGGCCGGGAAAATCTCTGCGACCATCCCCTTTTCACGGGGTACACGCGCGATGGCGGTTTTGCCACGGCCATGATCGCCGATGCGCGTTTTGCCTTCCCGCTCGGCGAGATGGGCGACGATGTGGCGCTGGCTCCGTTGCTCTGCGCCGGATTGATCGGCTGGCGTTCACTTGGGATCGCCGGGACTGGTAAAAAACTGGGGCTTTATGGCTTTGGGGCGGCCGCCCATATTATTGCCCAAGTGGCCAGGTGGCAGGGGCGATCGGTGTTCGCTTTCACACGGCCACGGGATATTGCCACGCAGGATTTCGCCCGCCACCTCGGCGCGGCCTGGGCGGGAGGATCAGACGAACTGCCGCCGGAACCGCTGGACGCGGCGATCATCTTTGCCACCGTGGGCGATCTCGTGCCGCTGGCGCTGAAAGCGGTTCGCAAGGGTGGTCGCGTTGTTTGCGCCGGCATCCATATGAGCGATATCCCGAGCTTCCCTTACCAATTGCTGTGGGAAGAACGGCAGATTGCCTCAGTCGCCAATCTCACGCGGCAGGATGGAATCGATTTTCTGCGCCAGGCGCCGGCGATCGGCATCGTCACCAAGACGACGAGTTATCCGCTGAGACAGGCCAATCAAGCCCTCGCCGATCTTCGCGCTGGACGGTTTGAGGGCGCGGCCGTGCTGGTCCCTTGAGGCTTGTTATCGGCCGGTTCGGATCGCTTTGAAACCGGCGGAAGTCGCCAGTGTCCCGGTCGGGTTACACCCCATGGGATCAGGACACTTCTTAGCGTAGTTTAATTCGACGGGACGATTGCAGAGACATTATGCCCCCATGAACCACGAGGTGAACATTCACGTTCTGACCCGGTCACAGGCCCGGTTGGCCGCCTTTCCCCGACCAGGCATTCCCGGCTTATGAAGGCAAGTAGCTCCGAGCCAGTAATCAGCCCGGAACTCAAAGCCGCCACCGCCTCACTTGAAGCGGGATTGGCTGACGGTGAATGTCTGGTGAAACTTGCCGGTGACTGGCGATTGACCGGGGCATTTCCTTCGTGGGCCGGCATGATGGCGAACACAGCGGTGGCAAACGTACGCGTGGTGCCGGAAAATCTGGGCAGTTGGGATACCTCACTAGTTTTGTTTTTAAAGCATGGAGAGACGTGGTGCGCCCAGGCGAAAAAGAGTTTTAGCGCCGAAGCGTTGCCGGGGAATTTGCAGGCGCTGCTGCGACAGCTCGCGGCGGTGAAGGGGACAAAGCCGGTCAACCCGGTGGCGGTTAAGCTGGACTGCAAGACCTCGGAAAATTTGACCAAACGGCTGGCTGGTAAGCTCACCGAAATCGTCTCTTTCATCGGTGAGTGCGCGCTTGGCTTCCTGAGCCTGGCGAAAAATCCCCGCCAGTTTCGCTGGATGGATTGCCTGGTCGAGATGCAAAAGTGCTGGGCATCGTCGCTGCTGATTGTGGGTTTGATCAGTTTTCTCGTGGGGGTCATTCTGGCTTTTCAGGCGGCGGTCCAGTTGCAGCAATTCGGTGCGGCCGTCTATGTGGCCGACCTGGTGGGCCTCGCGGTGGTGCGGGAAATGGGGCCAATGATGGCGGCCATTATTATGGCTGGCAGCATCGGAGCAGGATTTGCCGCCCAGCTCGGCAACATGAAAGTGGACGATGAAATTGATGCGCTGGAGACCCTGGGCATTGCCACGGTTAATTTTCTCGCGTTGCCCCGCCTTGTGGCAGTTACGGTAATGATGCCCGTCCTCG
>CAIZWI010000265.1 GCA_903936645.1 uncultured Verrucomicrobia subdivision 3 bacterium | reverse complement strand
CCTGCTCGCGCACAAAGCCCATAAAGAGGCGCGCATTGCCATCGAGAACATTAACGGCGACGATGTGGTGTTTGAAAACATCATCATTCCCGCCGTGGTCTTCACGGATCCGGAAATTGCCTGGTGCGGTCTGACGGAGGCCGAAGCCAAGGAAAAAGGCGTGAAGTACGAAGTGGCCAAATTCCCCTGGTCCGCCTCCGGCCGCGCGTTGTCCTTCGACCGCACCGACGGCGTCACCAAGATGCTGATTGATCCGGAAACCGACCGTTTGTTGGGCGTGGGCATCACCGGTGCCGGCGCGGGTGAACTGATCGCTGAAGCTGTGCTGGCCATGGAAATGGGCGCCACGGCCGAGGACATTGCCCTCACCGTGCATCCGCATCCGACCCTGTCCGAGACCATCATGGAATGCGCCGAAGTCTTCTACGGCCACGCCACGCACACGTTCTCCAAGAAGAAATCGCACGACTAATTTCGCGACGAGCGCAAGGGCGGCTGTGTTCCATGGGACACAGCCGCCTTTTTTGTTTCTCCCCCGCAGTCCAGAAATACATGCCGGGGAATCGGCGGGTGCCCAGCCCTGGTTAGACGAACCCGCGGAATCGAGGTGCTGGCACGCCATGTGGTTTCATCCTGGCTCGACAAATCCCTCCAACCGACTAAATTAACGTGATGTCGTTAGCGAACCAACCGCTGGTCATTGCCGGGCGGACATTCCGTTCCCGCCTCATTATGGGGACGGGCAAATTTTCATCGCCGGAGGCCATGCGCGACGCGCTGGCCGCCAGTGGCGCGGAGATGGTCACGGTGGCCCTCCGCCGGGCGGATCTCAGTGGCAAACGTGATCCCTTTGCCAACATTCTGGAGTTTATTGATCCCCAGCGCTACCTGCTGCTGCCCAATACCAGTGGGGCGATGAACGCGGAGGAGGCGGTCCGGCTGGCGCGGCTGGCGGCGGCGGCTGGTTTGCCGAAGTGGGTGAAGCTGGAGATTCATCCTGATCCCCGCTACCTGTTGCCGGATCCGGTGGAGACGTTCAAGGCGGCGGAAATTCTGGTGAAGGAAGGTTTTACCGTGCTGCCCTATATCAATGCCGATCCGGTGCTGGCCAAGCGATTGCAGGATGTGGGCTGTGCGACGGTCATGCCGCTGGGTTCGCCCATCGGCTCGAACCGGGGGCTGCAAACGCGCGACCAGTTGCGGATTATCATTGAGCAGGCGACGGTGCCGGTGGTGGTGGATGCGGGTTTGGGGGCGCCCAGCCATGCGGCGGAGGCCATGGAACTCGGCGCGGCGGCGGTGCTGGTCAACACGGCGATTGCGGTGGCGGCGGATCCCAACCGGATGGGGCGGGCCTTTCAAATGGCGGTGGAGGCGGGGCGGGCGGCTTATGAGTCTGGTCTGGCCACGCAAAACGAGGTGGCCAGTGCCACGAGTCCGCTGACGGCGTTTTTGGATTAAGGCGAAAAGTGTTAAATAGCGTAAAATATTATTAAATTGCCCGTAATTGACAGCTTTGATGGCGGCGACGGGGCCAGAAAAATGGCACAAGGGCCGGTGAAGCCGGGCGCAGCGGCTTTTCGAGGTGTGGTTATATTTAAGTTAATCTAATAAATAATATTTAAAATATTAGTAATCATAAAAATGAGTGGCCATTTTATATCGGCGGAGCGGGCGCGGGAGATTTTGACGGCGGCGCGCCGGACGCGGATTTTAGTGGTGGGCGACGTGATGCTGGACCACTTCATCTGGGGCTCGGTGTCGCGGATTTCCCCGGAGGCGCCGGTGCCGGTG
>CAIZWI010000264.1 GCA_903936645.1 uncultured Verrucomicrobia subdivision 3 bacterium | reverse complement strand
GCCGCCCCCGGTACCCAGCCCGGAACAATCGCGCCCCGGCAGGGGCGCTGGAAAATGGCGAATCCATGCAATCCCTAGACTTCTAGATGCTTATTATCCCAAAACCCGTGAAAATGAACCTGCCGGAAGAATTTTGTCTCACACCCCCCGGTTTTCGTAACGTGCCCGCTCAACGACCACCGGCGGGGATTGAGCGTGAAAAAGTGCGTGGTTTGGGCGTGCGAACGGGTTTGCCAATGCCCAGTCAGGCTGGTTCCGCCACCAAATTATGATGCTGGTAGTGCAGGATCTTAAATTCCGGGGTGTCGCGCAGTTCCGCTATGAGTTTGAATTTGTCCTCAAATGGCGGAAAAAACGCGTCGCCCGCCACCTCCCGCTTGACCACCGTCAGGTACAGATCGGAACAGCGGGGCAGGGATTGCTCATAGATTTGGGAGCCACCGCAGATGAAGATGTCGTTGGGGAATTCCTCCGGATTCAATTTGTCCAGGGAGTTAAAAATCAAAATGTCCGTCTGCTGGTCCTTTTCCTTTTCCATCTTCGTGAAATGGAATTGGTAGGCGCGTTTCAAATACTCGCCACCCCGCCACTCATGATATTGCCCAAAAATGGCCGCGTGGTCCCTGATGAGCGATTGCGGATGTCGCGTCAGGATCAGGTTTTTCCGATTGGGCAGGGGTTTGCCCAGGCTTTCAAACGTTTTGCGGCCCATGACAACCACATTGCCCATGGTGGTCGCCTTGAACCACTTAAAGTCCTCGGGCAGATGCCAGGGAATGGCATTCCCGGCGCCAATCACCCGGTTCCGGGACATCGCGGCAATCGCTTTAAAATATTTGCTCACAGCCGCTCCGTCCTCGCCAAGGTTGGTTCCCGCGGCCCCGTGAACTTGGGCTGGCGGTGCCACACATACAAATCCACCGCGCACCAGGCGCGGGCGAAGCTTTCCCGGACCTTGGCCCGCCACGCCCAACCGGGTAGCGCGACATCCGGCGCCGCAAATGCCACCGCCTCCAGCCCGTGCTTTTCGGCAATCCAAAGGGCGCGCGGGCAATGGTAGGCCTCGGTAATAATTGTGCAATGGGCCAGTCCGAAAACCGTTTGGGCTCGGACGACCGAGTCAAGGGTCCTAAATCCGGCATAATCGAGGGTGATATCGGCGGCCGGCACCCCCCGGGCAATCAAAGCCTCCCGCATGGCGGTGGGTTCATCATAGGTGGCACTGTGATTGTCCCCGCTAACCAGCAAATGCTGAACCTTGCCGGCGTGATACAAGGCCGCCGCTGCCTCCATCCGGCTGGTGAAATGCAGGTTCGCCTGGCCCTGGCGGGTGGTCTGGCTGGTGCCTAAAACGAGGCCAACCTCCCGGTTGGGAAGTGCGGCTGGACTGGAAAAAATTCGTCCTTGGGCAGCCTGCTGGCAAAGCTGGTTCGCTTCCAGCACTGCGATGGCCAGCAACCCGGCAACCAAGGCCAGGGCAACCCCCAAGTTGCGGCGATGGCACCGAAGCCAGCCAGCAACGGAAACGTTAAACAGTATCATAACATAAATGCACCATGAAGCCTGGTGGACGGTCCATAGATTACTAGTTTACGACCACGCCCAGCGCCCGCAACCGTCTTTTTACCAGTTCGGAATCCGGTTCCAATTGCAGCGCCTTCTGCAATTCCGCCAGCGCCGCCCCCGTTTGATGGGCGGCCGCCAGTGCGTTGGCGAGGTTAAAATGGTAATGCATGATCCCGGGTTGCAGCATCACCGCCTGTTTGTCCTGGAGGATGGCCTCATCCACCCGGTTTAATTGCAGCAGTACCACGCCCAAATTTGCATGAAAATCTGGCAGGTTGGGGTTCAATGCGATTGCCGATTGATACCGG
>CAIZWI010000263.1 GCA_903936645.1 uncultured Verrucomicrobia subdivision 3 bacterium | reverse complement strand
GGGATTACCCAACCACCCGGGCTAATGGCCGGGATTGGCTGGCAACTCCAAGGCCGCACCGTTGCGCCGGAGCCATTCTTTTCTTTTGGCATATGCGCCCGGCTGATTTCTGGTTGCCGTTGCGGTATTTTGGGGGTAATTAGAGGAGGTGACGATTGAATTGCCAGCCTTGGCCGAAGACGGACGCTTTACCACGGAGGAACTCCGCTTGGAACTGGCGTGCGCGCTTTATGCCCGCGGGCGCATCGGCAAAGTCGAGGGCGCCGGGCTGGCCGGCGTGGATTTCTTTACGTTTCAAAGAGCTCTGGGCGAACGCCAGATTTCCGCCTATACCGATGAGATGCTGGTGGGTGATGTGGTTGCGCTTAAGAAACTGTTTCCTGCGTGATTGTCGTGGCCGACACGTCCGTGCTGATCAACCTCTGCCGGGTGCGGCAGGAGGATCTGCTTAAACGACTGTTTCACGAAGTCATCATTCCCCCGGAAGTCGCTGGTGAATTCGCCCGCCTGACCGCTGCTTCCCCCCGTTTCGCCAGCCTAAGTTTGCCCGCCGGGATTCGGATGCAAACGCCCGCGTATCTGGCCCCGGCGGTCCAGGCGGCGACCGGCCTCGATCCCGGCGAATCCGCCGCATTATCGTTGGCCTTGGAAATTCACGCGGATGCCATTTTGCTGGATGAGCGGCGCGGCCATGAAGTCGCCACCGCCCTGGGATTGACCACCATTGGCCTGCTCGGCATTTTGTTACGGGCCAAGACGATGGGGCTGATGCCGGCGGTGTTGCCGGTTATTGACGCCTTGCAACGCGACGCCGGGTTTTGGATTTCCGAGCCGGTGCGAAAACACGTGCTCCGGCTGGCGGGTGAGGCGTAATTCTTTCGCTTTGCCTCTTTGGTTTCAGCGTTCCTATTCATTTTAGTGGACTACTAAAATGAATGGTTTGGGTAAAACTTGAAGTGGCAAAGGATGTTTCATCCCGGCCACCCAGGTAAAGAACCCGCCCTAGTGCGCCGTTCTGACGGGAGTCATGGGTTAATGTAGGAGTCGGGCCCCGGTTTTTTGCTGATCAGGTCTGAAAATAGAAGGTTTAACCATGGATGGACGGGGATTTCATAGCCGCTCATTGCCCGAAAATGACTTGCCCCGCACTTTGGGAGCAATTGAACAATCCCGGTTTTAGTTCCATCGAATTCGATGGGATTAAAAAGCAGGCGGGTTTGAATAGTCACGGAAACATGGCCTTGCTGCAATCCGACGGGCTCAACAAGCGGTTCAACCAGATCGCCATCCGGCGGATGCAAACGCTGGCGACCAGCGCGGCGTTGCGGCAGATTGAACCGCCGAAAAGGTCAGAGGCATGAATAGGCGGTTGGTGAAGGAGAAGAAGACCGAAGGTCGAGCACTTGGTTGCCTCGGAAATTCCTACTTTGATTTGGGTGAAGCGCAGAAGGCCATCAAGTTTTATGAGGAGCGTCTCGTAATTGCCTGCAAGCTTGGCGACCGGCGGGGGGAGATCGCTGCGCTACGCGGCCTCGGCAAAGGGCATCTGTATATTACGTCTCTTGAAGCTATGAAGCGGTTGTCAATCGACAATATGGAAAGGAAGCAAAAAACCGACGGTCAGATCAGAAGGGTTGCGGCAAAATACGACAATTCCATCCAATTTATCCGGCGATTTGAGGAATGAACTGGTCATGAATTTGTTAATTTTCCAGTGACGGCGGCAGCATTTTATATCAGCGGCGGTTGGACTTCCACCGGCTGAAGCTCGCGAACTTCAATCAAGCCATTTGCAATGGTTTTCAAGGGCCCATCGTGAGTATATAGAATATCAGCACGTCGGGCTAATGCTGTAGCCAAAATCATTACGTCAGCTTTGATTTTTGCTTTTTGGGTGCCGGGAAATTCCGCTTCGATCAACTCACGCAAAGTTGGCTTTCTACTTGCATAATCGCGCCAAAGTCCCGCGGCCACCGCCGCTGCGCGCACGTCGTAGGGCGGTACTTGAAAACGTCGATTTAATACATTCACTAACTCACCATGCTGTTCTCTGGGAACACCGGCGAGAAATTCACCCACTACAACCGTAGGAACAAGCACTTCCGCGTCAGCTTGATCCAATTCCTTGATCAATGCCTTGGCACGGATAATCATTACTTCCTGTCCTGTCGTGGCAACGGCTCGAATTCCCCAAATCAGAATATGATTGTCAAGGCAGACTCTCATGGTGCTTCTCCTTCCCGGATGCGATTGACGAACAGGTCAATGTCAGTAACTTTGTCGAATGCGCCATGCGCTGCGGCCTCCAGTTCCCGGAAGGCGCGGCTGACTTTTCCACCTTCGTAATGCAAGATCTCCTCCACGCGAAAATAAACTACCGTTCCGTCATGGGCATCCCAAGTCGCCTGGCCTTTCAAAGCGGTTTGCGAATAGAGATTGCTGCCGAGAATGCGGCTTTGCTCCTCGCTGATGTCTCCATACACCACTTCGGAGGGAGACACCCGGAGACGCACGCGAGGACGGACGCCGCCGACGCGTTCTATTTTGCCGAAAAGCACCGTTTCCCCCCGCTGATACTCCGGAGGGGGCACTTCAATGGCATAGTCGGGTGGCAGATCAAGAAGCGGGCCGCGCTGCGAGCCGTTCCAAAACTGTGTGTGTCCTCTATGTTCGAGCGTGAATTGGGTTAGGGTGCGAAGCCCTTCCAGAGTTTGCGCCGGGAGGCTGCGGAAGAGCCGATTCTCTGCCGCCGAAACCAATTCCCGATACGCCAGAGAAACAGAAGCCTGCGCATTGCTCGTAAAAGCCAAGCCAATACTCTCATCTTTGATTTCCGACAACGCGACGATGATACCCTCGGCAGCATCCTGATTATCGCGGCGTGCAATTCCGAGCACGGTGCGTTCAGCGGCAATTATCAACTCCGCCAAGTCGCTGGCGGGAATGAGATGAGGACGAACCCCTTCGCCGGTGAGCCGAATCGTGAAAATTGATTTCATATCTTCGATAACCATATCCTATTCATTATCATTTCAGAGTGCAATGATTGCAATTCACTGCAAATTCACCAGTGACAGCGGCGCGGCGTTCTTTTAACAGAGCAATTCTCCGCTAGGCTGCAGCGCGCATGCCGTCCAGTTTGGCGGTGGCCGCGGCGAAGCATCACCCGTTCATACTGGGGGGCCTATATGGCCCTCGCAACAGGTCCGCGATTTGCCAGATGAAATTGGAAAGTTCGTGATGATTCGCCACGCGCGCAGATTAATCAAAGGCCGGAGTGTTGGCAACCCCTGCCCCAAAACCCGGTTTCCGCTTTCCCGCGTTTCGCCTGCGCTTTTTCTCATTTTCCCATTTGACAACTCATCATCCGATGCTAAATTTCAGAATCAGCTCGGACCTTCCGGTCCGGGTGCCTGTGACTTATGCCATCAGGAGGCTCTGTGACATACCCCGCCCGCCCGGCGGACGTTTAAAAATCAGGCTTGGACCTGCCCGCCTAAAGCCCCGCGCCTCTTCTCCGACTACATCCGGCTACATCCGGCCATAAAAAAAATAAAAAAAGTCCCCGCCTCCCCTCCCAGCCCCCACCGTTCGTGTCTCTTGGCGAAATTCGCGGATGAAAAGCAGAGCCCCATCAAACCAAATCAGACCAAATCAAAGTTAAAACAACATCCCCTCCCCTGGCCCAGGAAAAGTGGAGGGTTGGGAGTTGGCCGTGATTCCTTCCAGGACCGGCTTTTTCCAGATTGACTAACCTGTCCCGGTGTGGCTGAGTGGCATCGCCCGAACCCATGCATTCAACCTTATGTGGACCTGCAAACAATGCGGTGAGACCGTCGAGGACCAATTCGATTCCTGCTGGAAGTGCCAGCTACCCCAGGGGCAGACACCACCACCGGGCACGCCGCGGCGGCGGCGGCTGACCTACAAATATTTTCGCAGCACCACGGCCGGCTGGTCCGAATTATTCGACGAGGCCGCCGCATTTGCCTCCGAAGTGGGCCGCGACCAAGTATTGAACATCTCCCATTCGTGCGACGACTTTGATGGCGTCGTGACGGTGTGGTATTGGACGACCGAGATAGTGCCGCCGTGAAACCCCGGCCAATGAGCCAAGGTGGAAAAAGGCCGTCAAAAGTCAAAAGACTTGTTTTCTGCCGATTTTGAGGCGAAAGTTGCATCATGGAAATTGTCTTCAGCGTGACGCAGGAAAGCGATGGCGGTTTTGTGGCCGAATGTCTTTCACACGACATAATCACCCAAGGCAATAATTGGGAGGAATTGCGGGCCAATGTGCGCGAAGCGGTGTCTGCGTATTTTTTTGACCAGCCCAAACCGGCCGCTGTACGGTTGCATTTGGTGCGCGATGAACTTTTGGCCGGGTCATGAAATTGCCGCGTGACTTGAGTGGTGGGGAGTTAATCAAGTTGCTCTGCAAATATCACGGTTACCAAAAGGTAAATCAGGAGGGCAGTCACATCATATTGGAAACGGCGGACCCGCGCCATCATCGGCTGGCAGTTCCCAACCATGACCCGCTCCGAATTGGCACCTTGAATGCGATTCTTCGTGCTGTGGCCGAAGTCAAAGGACTGGCGAAAGAAGACATTCTGAATCCCCAGTAAGTAAAACCCTCCATGGCAGTGGTCCGGCCACTACCATGGAGGGCAAACTGCCCCCCGCCCTCACGGCACCGTGACCGTGTAGAAACGCTCGGTGTAATTGGTGGCCTGCGGGTCACTAAACACCGTCGGACTGGCCCCAAAGGTGCTGCTGCCCACCAGGGTCCAGGTGGCGGTGACGGGCGCCAGCGTCAGGTTGGTGGTGGCCCAGACCCGGTAGCCGAAGCCAGCCGAGCCACTGATGGTGAATTGCACGCCGGAGCTGGCCGAGGCGGTGAGCCCGGTCAACGCGGGCGGCACGGGGGTGAGGACGTTCAGGCTCACCGTGGGGCTGGTGACGGTGCCAGCGGGATTGGCCACCACCACGGCGAATGTGCCGGCATCGCCCGCCTGGGCATTCGGAATGGTCAGCGTGGCGCTGGTGGCGCTGGCATAGGGGGCGTTGGTGCCGTTCTGGAGCCATTGGTAAGTGGCATCGGGAATCCCTGTGGCTGCCACGGAGAAGCTGGCCGTCTGACCGGCCGGCACCGTTAGGTTGGTGGGCTGGCTCAGGATATTCGGGGCCAGTTGCGGCACCCAGCCATTCAGCCAGGTGGCGGCACTGCTGGCCGCCAGATAGCGCGGGTCGGTGACCGTCAATTGGGCGACGCCCGTAAACGGCGCGGCCGTATTATCCAAGAGGGTGCCCGCCAGGTTGGTGTTGCCGAATTCCCACAGCAACTGGCTGGCTTGCGCCGTGGCATTGGCATTCCCATAGCCACCCGTGTCGATCGAGCAATTGATCCAAACCGCGTTGCCGTTGGTGCTGCCATTGCTGTCGGACAGGGTGCAGTTGGTCACGGTGTTCGTCGCGCGGGTCAACTGGCAATTCACAAACGAAAAGCCATTACTGACATTCAAGCCCAGGTAACCGGGCCAGTTGCCAGTGGGCCCATTATCGGTGCGGGGAGCAACCAGGTTGGGGGAGGACACCCCGGCGATGGTGCGGATTTCGCAATTGGTAAAGAAGAGGTTGCCGCCCCCCCAGATATAATCAAAGTTACCTTGGATCAGGCTGTGATAGAAATAGCCTTGGGAAGTGTTCACGTTGGCCAAAATCGTGTCCTGCCGGCTGTCGACCTCGGCATTGTTCAGGATGAAATGGCTCGCGCCGGATTCAATCATCAACGCCTCGGCCTGGCCACCACCCTGCGGGGTGGAATTGCTGATGGTCAGGTTTTCAATGGCGATGTTCTTGGAATTCACCTTGAAAGCCATGCGCGCATGCGTGGTGCCCCCACCAGCCGCAATGTTCACATTATTGGGATATCCCACCACCGTGCCCGTGCGGCTCTGGCCTCGGAAGGTGACCAGCGGCTTGGCGGAAATATCCACAATTTCGAAGTAATTGCCGTTTTTAATAGTGATGAGTGTGGGAATGGTATTGTTCAGCGGAATGGAATCCACTGCCCCTTGGACCGTGGCAAAATCACCACTGCCATCAGCGGCAACAACCGGGTTCTGCGGGTTGGCCGGACCGCCCGTTTTGGTGCCAAAGGACCAGGTGCTGGAACCCTGGATGCCGGCAAACCAGGCGCCAGCCGCATCGGCAAACGCCCCGTCATCCACGGTCACGTAATAGGTTTGATTGGACGTCAGCACCCCGGAGTGCGGATAAATGGCCGCGGTATTACCCGTGATCACCACCGGATAATAATTGAACCCCTGGGCATCGCCCGGGAAGGGACTGCGAGCTTGCGTACCGTTCACGGCGTTCTGACTGAGGTCCAGGGTGTCCACCGGCGTGGTGCTGTTGGTGACGTTGTAGAGGCGGATTTTGCCGGCAGAACGCAGGGAAGGCGGCTGGTTGAAGGTGAGATACAGGGGCGTGTCGTAGCAAATGCCCGTGGCCCCGTTCACCGGGGACACCGACAGGACCAACATGGTCGAATTGACAATCAAAGTGGCGTTGCTGCTGGTCAGGTTGCCGGCCGCATTGTGAATGATCACGAAATAGGCCCCGGCATTGGCCGGACCGGTGCTGGCGATGGTATAATTGGCATTGGTGGCACCCGCAATTGGATTGCCGGTGCTATTGAAATACCATTGATAGGTCGGGGCCGGAACGCCGCCAGCGACCACGGAAAAAACGGCGGACTGAGTGTTAGTGACCACCAGGCTGACCGGCTGGTTGGTAATGACCGGTGGCACCAGCACATTCAAAATCACATAGTTGGTGGCCGCGCCTGCGCTGTTGGTGGCGATGATGGCATAAGTACCCTGACTGGCGGGATACTGCACATTGCTTAACGTCAAGGCACTGCTCGTGGAGCCCGCGAGGGAGTCCCCGTTGCCGGTCGGGCCATCGATCAATGGATTGCCATTGAACTGCCATTGCACGGCCGGGGCAGGATTGCCCGAGACACTGGCGGTCAAGGTGAGATTGCCCCCGGCCACCACCGTCTGGCTGGCGGGCAGCGGCCCGGTAATGGCCGGGGCCACCGCCCCGGCACTGATGGTCAGCACGGCGGCCGGGCTGCTCGTCACGGAACCGTAAACATTTGTGATCACCACCGTGTAATTGCCGGTGTCCGCCGGCTGGGCGGAAGTGATGACCAGGGAAGCGCTGGTGCTGCCCGCCAGCGTGGAACCGGAGCCCGTGGGGCCGTCGGCCAGCGGCGTGGAACCATTAAACCATTGGTAACCCAGCGGGGTGACGCTGGCGGCATTGAGGCCCACCGTGAACGTCGCGGTGTCCCCCGGGTTGCCACTGTAGCCAGCGGGTTCGCTGGTGATGACCGGTCGGGGATCATTGGGCACCAGGAGATCCAGCGTGCTATTGGGGCCATTGCTCACCAGGGTGGCACCCGGAGCCCACGCGGGCACGCCGGCGAGCGTGAAAGTATTGGAACCAGTCCAGGTCGTATAACGCAACAAGGGGATCTGCTGCGGATAACTGGCCAGCAAGACGGGTTTGGGATCGAGCTGGATCCAGTTGGCAGTCCCCACGGTGTTGAACGTTTTCACCAGGGCACGGAGGGAGCCATTGGCCGGCAGGCTCAGTCCGAGCGTGGCATTGGAGACACTCAGCGCAAACAGGCCGCCGGCATTCGTCGCCAGCGTATTGGAAACCACCAAGGTGCCGGTCACCAGATTGATGGCATTGGAAATACTGTTGGCTCCCACCGTGACGTTATTGGCCAGGACGGTGCCGCCGACGATATTCAAATTACCGCGCGTGAGGGTGCCGGCATTGGAAGTGAGGGAGTTGGTGCCGAGGGTCAGGTTGTTATTGACCTTAAGCGTGGCTCCCGCGCCATTTACATTGAAGATGCCCCAGCAGGGAGTCGTGCTGGTGCCGGTTTCGAGCGATTGATTGCCAACCACCAAATTGTTCACATCCACGGTGCCATTGGTAAAGGTGAAGACGCCTTTATGGGGTCCCACCCAGGTGTCCGAACTGCTCCCGGCGTCGCGCGCGAGGGACATGACATTCACGAAAGCGTTGACGGTGCCGAGGCTGAAGTCATTGGTCCCACCACCACCATTGGAACTGGAGGCACTCTGGTTGCCATCGCCAACCGACCACCAGGTCACCCGCGTGCCCGGACCGCCCGCCCCGTAGAAATTGGCCACCGGATTTTGGCCGGCAAACGCGGGATTAAAATTTACCAGGCCATGCGCGGGCGTGGAGTTATTGCCGGACTTGTCCATGCCAATGTCCAGACTGTCCAGATTAAAGGTGTTCACCAGGCCCAGTTGCAGCAGTGAAATGATGCCCGGATTGTTGCCCGAGTTACGGGACATCACCAGTGCGGAGCTTTTCCCGGCGAGCAGGTAATTGGCCAGCGTGTCGCTGTAGGCCAGGGTGATGAAGTTGGTTTTGGCGAGCAGCAAGTTGCCGCCGGCGCGGTTGTTAACAGCCACGCCGGGAAACTGGCCGTCGCCGATGCCCAACCGGTTGGCACTGACAATAAAGTTATCCAGACCGGACAAATTCAACGTGCCGCGACTGGGCGAGGCAGCGGAGTTGGCCTGATTAATGCCGATGTTAGCCGTGAGATTGCTGACATACAGCGTGGCCCCGGCACCGGTAATGGTATTGGTGAGATTGCGGGCGGCCACCGGATCGGTCGGAGTCCCCGCGGAGAGATTACCGTTGAGAACGCTCAAGGTGGTGCCTGGCGCGATGAAGATGGTATGAAAGCCATTGGTATTGCCCAATTGCAGCGTGCCAATGGTCCCGGTAAATGCCGCATCCACCAGGGTGCTGGGCAGCCCGGGAGTGAGGTTGGTGCCGGCATCGTAAAACTTCACGTCATCGCCACTACCGGGAACCGCGCCGCCAAACCAATTGGCGGCCGTGGACCAGTTCGTATTGACGCCGCTGGCCCCGCTCCAGACGATGCTGGTGGCGTGCGTTGCGGAGGTTAAAAATGGCAGGGTCAGAGCCAGGGCCAGTGCGGCCCTTTTAAAAACCGGGGGTTTGGGGGATGGGTAGTTCATAACAGTTGGCAATTCATGCGCAGCGATAACTGAGTTTTGGGTTCGAGAATGACCTTAACACCGTAGGCGAGGGCGACAACCGTCACTTTCTGCAAAACAATTTGATTTTTCTGAATCGGCCGCCTTCGCGAAGCCTGCCCATCCATCAGCGACCAACCGGCTGAATTAAAAAGGGCCGTCCTGGAGGCAGCGTGGCACCGCGACCATAAAAAGATTACCTGGCAGAAGTGCGCCAGACCCAATCGCCTTGGGCTAAGTTCGCTCCGGGAGTCGTGCCGGTG
>CAIZWI010000262.1 GCA_903936645.1 uncultured Verrucomicrobia subdivision 3 bacterium | reverse complement strand
GCCCTCTCGCCGGTAGCCACACGGCTTCACCCCACGTCACTCGTCGCACTGCGCCCCCAATTCTTCGGAGCGCGGCGCTTCAGCCCGCCTCAACATTGCCCGCCCAATCCCCGCCCCGATTACCTGCCTCATACCGCCTCAAACTCCCTCCCTCGCGGAGCGCCCTCTCGCCGGTAGCCACACGGCTTCACCCCACATCACCCCTCGCACTGCGCCCGCCCAATCTTCGGAGCGCGTCGTTCACGACGCCTCAACGCCGAAACCACCTAATCCCGCCAAATCTCCTTCCCACCCGCCGCGCCTCACCTCGAGCCGCCACGCAGGGCAGGGGGCCGCAGTCCGTTTTCAATCCTCCAAATCCCCCCCGCACGGCTCACACCCCGCCTGGTCTGCCGCTGATTCCACCGCCGCCGTAGTCGCCTGCCCATACCGCTTCAGCCAGATCATCAAAATACTAATATCCGAAGGATTCACCCCGGAAATCCGTGCCGCCTGGCCAATCGTGGCCGGCCGGATCTTAATCAACTTTTGCCGCGCTTCCGGCTTCAGGCTCGGCACCGTCCCAAAATCAAACCCCGCTGGAATGGTTTTGTCCTCCAGCACCTTGAATTTCTCCACCTCCACCTCCTGCCGCTGGATGTACCCCGCATACTTCACCGTGATCTCAATCTGCTGAATCACGTCCTCGCTCAGGTTCTCCAGCCGGTTGGGCAGATCCCGGTACAACATTTCCGGCCGCGAAAGAATTTTCGCCAGCGAATCCGAGACGTGAAAGGTTTTGTGCAGCCGGTTAATCTCGTCCTCAATCGCCTGCCGCTTCGCCACGAACGTCTTAAAATGCCGTTCCGGCAGCAGCCCAATGTCATGCCCAATGTCCGAAAGCCGCAAATCCGCATTATCCTGCCGCAGCAGCAGCCGGTACTCCGCCCGCGACGTGAACATCCGGTACGGCTCCGAGGTGCCCTTCGTAATCAAATCATCAATCAGCACCCCAATATAAGCCTGGTCCCGCCGGAGGCTGATCGGCGGACGGTTCTGCACCTTGCGCGCCGCGTTGATCCCCGCGATCAACCCCTGCGCCCCCGCCTCCTCATAACCCGAAGTCCCGTTAATCTGGCCCGCCAGAAACAAATTCTCGCAGACTTTCGTCTCCAACGACGGCTGCAACTGCGTCGGAAAGGCAAAATCATACTCCACTGCGTAGGCCGGACGCATGATTTCCGCGTTTTCGCACCCAATAATGGTTTTGATCAAGTCCACCTGCACCTCATACGGCAGACAGGTCGAAAACCCATTCACATAAAACTCGTCCGTTTCAATCCCTTCTGGTTCCAGAAAGATCTGATGCCGCTCCTTTTCCGGAAACTTCACGATCTTGTCCTCAATCGACGGACAGTACCGCGGACCCACTCCCTCAATCACCCCCGAGTACATCGGCGACTTATGAATGTTCTCCCGAATGACCCGGGCGGTTTCCGCCGTCGTAAAGGTAATATGACAAGGCAACTGGCCGTTGATCCGGCTGAGAATGGAGCCAGGCGGATATGAGTTGGGTGGAACATCCGCATCCACGCGCGGACCGGATTGTTCCACGTGGAACTTTTTCACGCCGTTGGCGGCCGAATGTTCCACGTGGAACAAATCGTCCTTCCAGAATGTGAAGTAGGGCACCGGCTCATCCCCATGCTGCATCTCCGTTTTGGAGAAATCAATTGACCGGCGCAGCAGCCGGGGCGGGGTGCCGGTCTTGAGCCGGCCCAATTCCAAACCCGCTTCCTTCAGCGAAGCCGAAAGATTCATCGCCGCCACATCGCCCGCCCGCCCGCCCGATTGCTGGTTCGTCCCAATATGCATCAACCCCCGCAAAAAGGTTCCGGTCGTGATGACCACCGTTTTGCCCAGGTACTGCACTTGCAAAGCCGTCTCCACGCCCTTCACCGCCCCGCCTTTCAGCACCAGTCCCGTCGTCTGCCCCTGCTTCACGTCCAGGTTGGGCTCAGATTCGCACACCCGCTTGAGTCGAAATTGATAGGCCTTCTTGTCGCACTGCGCCCGGGGAGCCCAAACCGCCGGACCTTTCTTCGTGTTCAACATCCGAAATTGCAGCCCCGTCATGTCCGTCGCCCGTCCCATCTCCCCCCCCAGCGCATCAATTTCCCGGGCCAAATGCCCCTTGGCCAGCCCGCCAATCGCCGGATTGCACGACATCTGCCCGATGCTGTCGGCATTCATGGTCAGGAGCAGCGTCGAGCACCCCATGCGCGCCGCCGCCAGGGCCGCTTCCACCCCGGCATGGCCCGCCCCCACCACAATCACATCATAATGCTTCGGATAAACGAACATGCGCCAAACTAACCTAATATTGCGCTTATGAGGAGAAAAATTCACCAGCCTGGCCCTCCACAGCTGCGCTCACTCACGACCGGCACCTCCTCACCTTGCCACGGATGACCTCCTCCCCCAGCTATCCCCTTGAGCCGCCGCACCTGTTTGTCCCCCCACGGCGAACCAGCTACCGCCTCCATAGACCCCCGGTTCCCCCCGCTTGAGTCCCCGGTACGCCCAGTTAATGGTGGTTCACCCGCGCAGAATGTGCAAATTGGCCGACTTTCATGAATTTTCCTGCTATTTAATGATTTTTGCAAAGCTCCCTGATCGAAACCTCCCCAGCCAGGTTATTTCCCCGTCCATGGTAATTAGATTGACCCCCCAACCGTCACCCACGTAAGTTAAACCCCAGTCCCAAACCAATTTCCACCCTGATATATATGCGCCTGAATCAGTCCCTCGCCCGCCTGCTGTGGTCCGCCCTCATCCTGACCGCTGTTGCCTTCACCCCCTCCGCCGGGGCCCAAACCACCCCCGCGCGCCGGCCGAATAACCCCACCGCCGCCGCGCCCGAAATCACCGCCGACCGTCACGTCACTTTCCGCCTCCATGCCCCCCACGCCCAGTCCGTCCGCCTCAACTGTGGCGATCTCCTCGGCTACGGCTCTGGTGGCAATCGTGATTTGACCAAGGACGCCGCCGGCAATTGGGAACTCACCCTCGGTCCCGTGGCTGCCGGGGCTTATCGCTATGTCTTGAATGTGGATGGCCTCCCCGTCGTGGATCCCGGAAACCCCGCCACCGCCGAATCCTTTAACAACGTCTGGAGCCTGTTTTATGTCCCCGGCAGTGATTTCATGGATACTCTGGACGTCCCCCACGGCAATGTGGCCACCGTCACCTATTTTTCCAAAAGCCTCCAGCAATGGCGTCGGATGCATGTCTACACCCCGCCCGGTTATGAACTCGGCAAAGGCAAATACCCCATCTTTTACCTGCTCCACGGTTCCGGTGATTGTGACGATGCCTGGACCTCCGTCGGCCGGGCCGGCTTTATTTTCGACAACCTCATCGCCGCCCAAAAAGCCAAACCCATGGTCGTTATCCTGCCCGCCGGCCACACCCGTTCCAACCTGGACGACGCCTTTATCCAGGATTTCTTAACCGATATTCAACCCTATGCCGAAAGTCATTATCGGGTGTACCACGATCGGGTTCACCGCGCCATCGCCGGTCTTTCCATGGGCGGCGGCCAGTCCTTGCACATCGGCATCCCACATTTGGAGAATTTCGCCTATATCGGTGTGTTTAGCGCCGGAATCTTCGGCATCATCCCGGACGGCCGCCCCGCCGCCAACCCCGGCCCAACCTGGGAAGCGCAACACCTCGACGTTTTGGATAATGCCCCATTAAAAAAAGGCCTGAAGCTCTTCTGGTTCCGCACCGGCCGCGATGACGGCCTGCTGCCCACCACCATCGCCACCGTGGAAATGTTTAAACGGCACGGCTTTACGCCGAATATGTCCGAATCGCCCGGCGGCCATACGTGGATCAACTGGCGCAACTACCTCAATGAGTTTACGCCCTTGCTGTTCCAGTAAAATCCCCGGTTACTGAAAAACGCCGAACTGCGTGGTCGCCAGTGAGGCCCCCGGAATCATTTCCACCGCACACCCATTCGCGGAGAGATGCCGCGCCACTTTATATATTGTCTCAATTTCCTCCGGCTTGCCCAGCGCCACCGCCAGTTCCCCGGCCGTCAGGCCTTTGCCCGGGTGTTCCGTCAGGTATTGGATCAGAAGCCGTTGGATCGCAATCACATTGCCCGCCGCCTTCTTGCCCGCTTCCACCCCGGGCTGGTGATAAGCGTTGATATTGACCAGCGAAGCATAAAAACCCACCGCCCGTTCAAACAGCGCAATTAACAAACCCACCGAAAACGGGGAAACTTTGTCGATGGTCAGCGTAATGGATTCCCGGTCATTCTCCGCCAAGGCCTGGCGGGTGCCCAAAAAGAACCCGTGCAAAAAGTCACCCGCGGTCGTGTCCGGCTCCACTTCCAGCGCCGGTCCATCCTGATCGTGTAAAACCTCGATAAAGGTCGCAAAGAAATCATTCAGCCCATCCCGCAACTGTTGGATATAAGAATGCTGGTCCGTCGCCCCTTTGTTCCCAAACACCGTAATCCCCTGGTTCACCAGCCGTTTGTCCAAGTCCAGCGCCTTGCCCAGCGATTCCATCACCAATTGTTGCAAATATTTGGAAAATAACTCCAAGCGGTCTTTATAAGGCAAAACCACCATGTTCTTCAAACCTTTACCGTTACCGGCAGCATACCAAGCCAGCGCCAGCAACGCCGCCGGATTGGTTTTATAGTCCGTGCTGCGCGTCACCTCATCAATCGCCTTGGCCCCCGCCAATACCCCGTTGATGTCCAGCCCTTGCAAATGATGAAGATAAATATGAATTTGCAACATAAAACCATATTTCCGTAACTTGCCGAATC
>CAIZWI010000261.1 GCA_903936645.1 uncultured Verrucomicrobia subdivision 3 bacterium | reverse complement strand
GACCATTGCGAGGGAGAAGGCGCCTATTACTGCGACATTGCCAGTTTCACCGCGCCCGAGGGAATGTCGGCAGTGGCCAAGCCGGCTCTGTTACTGCCCGGTTTGATGCTGGCCGGCCTGAGCGGGGTCACACGGCGCAAGCGCCACGTGCGCAGCCGGAAATAATTCATTGATTGACAAAAAGGCCGGGTCCAATGACCCGGCTTTTTTGGTCTGGTGGGAGGCATTATGCCGGCCTTGAAGGTCACCGAAGTGGTCCGCTTGTTTGGGCATATCAAGCACGAAGATTCACCCGTGGCAAGCACCGCCAAGCGGTAATCTTGGCTTAGAAATGAAGCGATTGCCTGGTCTTGGGGTATAAGGACTTCGTCGTCAGGCGCTGTCAGATCCGTAAAGGCAAGGCGGCGCGCCCGGTCAGGGCAATCAATTCCGAGCCCCTTGTTCGCTGTTTGGCCAGGGCGGCAGTGGCGATGCTGCCCTCCGCATACGGTTGTGACACCGGAGCCAGGTCGCATTATTCTCCCTTCGGTCTCCCCATCGACCAATGCACCAGAACCCAGCCAGCCAGCATCCCAACGGCGAAACCCGCCGGGGTTGCGTCCGGCGAATTTCGTGCCGCCAGCGGGTGGTGGATGAGGCCGGCGAGGATCATGGCAAAACCCGGAAGCGCCAGCGCGCAGCACGCCACGATCAACCACGCCGCCCATTTAAACTCCCGGCGCATGCCCTGGTACGCGGCTTTCCAACCGGCCATCCGGTTCGCCGACATGGACCGAATGAAGGCGCCAAAGGCCAGTCCAAACACCCCCCCAACCAACCATCCCACCCATTGGCCGGGCAGGAACCACAACAACAGCCCCAACAGCAGGAGGATGCCCGGCCAGAACCACTCCCAGGCACCGGCATTTTTTGCGGGGCCGATCGGCCCCCCGGCCGAAAATTGATCTGGGTGCGACCGCTTGAGTTTCGCCTCCATGGACCGAAATTTAAGCAAATCGAGCCCCTTTTGGCGGGGATTCCCCCCGTTCGCCGCATGGTAGAGTTGGCAGGCGTCGTTGGTCCGGCCAGCGAAAATCGCCGCATGAATCGGGGCCAACTGCTCGGGCGTTAACGTTATTGGAGAGGGTTTGGCTTCCGGGCAAGGTTTGGCGGGCGACCATTTTTTCCGCGTCAAATAAACCAGCAACCCGCCAAAGACCAGTCCGCAGGTGAAAAAGCCCTGGGCGTGTGGGTAGCCGGGGTTGGTGTTGGCGCTGAAATAAATCAGCAGCACAAACAATAAGTCAAACAACAGGAGCCCCAGCGCCAGGCTCACGCGGGCGGTCCGCCCCAGGAAACTAAACCAGCGCCCGGTTCGGAGATCCACCCCGGCACCCGCGCGCCCACATTCCCAGCCCAGCAGCAAACGCCCCGCGCGCAGGGTGATGGCCACGGTCAGCCCGCAAAGCAGGGGGATGAGGTTGCCATGGGCCGCCGGCTGCGGCACGGACAGTATCCAGGCACTCGATAGCAAAATAGCCACAGTCCAAAAAATCCAAAGGAGACAGGCAGAAAACGCCGGTGAGGCCTGGTATTCCGGAAGTGCTGCGACCGGGATCCGCAACTGTTCACGTACCAAGCGCAGCAGACGGTTTATCCCTCCCCAAGCCACCAGTAGGATAAAGCCCATCGCGAACCAATCTGGCCAAACCCCGGACCACACGTAGTCGTGGATGGCGTTGGCGGTCATAATCAAGGCGAAGGCAATCAATAGCAGGCTCCAAACCAAGCTCCCGGCCTCAAAGGTCTTGGCTGCGCGTGGCCCGGCTAGCAGGGCGGCCATTGTTTTCGCGGCGGCGAACTTTTTCCAAGCCAGGCGGCCGAGGGCGCCAGCCGCCCCGCCCACCAGCATCAGGGCGATCATCACGCGCGACGGCAAATCCACCCCAAAGCCGCGCAACCCGGGCGGTTTGTCCCCGCCCGTATTTGCCTGTTGCCAGATGAGAAAGCGGGTTTGTTCAAAAAATCCATAAGTCAGGCCGGCGAGCGTGAGCATCAGCGCGGCCACCGCGGCGCTGAAAATCCAGCGATGTTGCCGCAACCAACTGCCGGCCTTGCGCAGGGTGCTGGCTGGTTGCGCCAGCACGGGCTCGCCGGCAAGCCAGCGCCCCAGGTCCAGCTCCAGTTCCCGCGCGGTTGGGTAGCGCCGCGCCGGATCTTTCTCCAGACATTTGAGACAAATGGCTTCCAGCTCCAGCGGCGTGCGGGGATTCACCGAACGCGGCCGGGGTGGTTCGTCGTTCACGACTTGCGACAGCGTGTCCATCGCCGATTGTCCGTGAAACGGCGGGCGGCCGGTGAGCAGTTCGTAGAGGATCGCCCCCAGCGCGTAGACATCGCTCGCGCGCCCGACCAGGTCATTCAACCCCCGCGCCTGTTCCGGCGACATATAATTCGGACTGCCCATCACCACGCCGCTGGCCGTCAGCGAGCCGTCTCCCGCCAGGTTTTTTGCCAGGCCAAAATCCGTCACGCATGGCCGCTGCCCGGCATCCAGCATGATGTTCTGCGGCTTGAGGTCGCGATGCAGCACACCCCGTTCATGCGCGTAGTGCACCGCCGCGGCGATGGTCTTCAGCCAGTCCACCGCCGGGCGTGCCGCCACGGGTTTGCCGGCGGCGAACTGCGCCAGATTTTTTCCCGCGATGAAATCCATCGAGAAATACTGCCGGCCCGCGTGTGTGCCAATCTCATGGATGGTAACGATGTTCGGATGCTGTAATTGCGCCGCCGCCTCGGCCTCCGCCCGAAAGCGCCGGATCTCCATCTCCCCCGCCAGTTCGCCGGTGCGGATCATTTTGATGGCGACGATCCGCTTGAGACTCGCCTGCCGCGCTTTATAGACGACGCCCATGCCGCCCCGCGCAATTTCCTCCAGCAATTCGTAGTCGCCGATATAACCCAGCTTGGTGCCCGGCACGAACTCCTTCGTCTCCGTGTCCGGCCCCTCCACGAAGGCGTCGGTGCCCAAGGGAATCGGGGGTTGGGTCGGCGCGGGCAGTCCGACCCTCATCATACATTCCGGGCACAAACCGAGCAGGGTTGCCGGGGCCAAAGATTTCCCGCACGTGCCGCAGAATTGGTTGGTTTTCATAGTCATTCCACCAGTTACAGAGGAATCGCGGCGGGAATGTTACAAGCCCTGGGCATTTATTTTTATCCGGCCAGCACCGTAAACAAATGCTGGATCTCCCCGTCCACCTCCGCCTCGCTCGCGACGGTCCGGGCAATTTCCGCGCGCAGCACTTTCCGGTACCGCTCGCGCAAGCGATGGAGCGCCACGCGCAGCGCCGGTTCTTTCAAGCCAAGTTGTTTGGCAAGATCGACATAGGCCACCGCACTTGGTTCCCCGGCAATGCCAAACCTCAAGGCGGCGAACCAGGCGCCTTTCCCCGCCGCCTCGTATTCGCCCTGCAACCGCTGGACCGCGGATTCCAGCAAGGTCATGGCCCACTTTCGCTCAAACAATTTTTCCGGTGTCAGCGGGTCCGCCGGTTCGCGCGTGAAGCGTTCCTCCGCCCGGGCGGCGTCCAGGGAAACCACCCGGCCGTGCCCGCGCTTTTGCGCCCGTGCCCGGTCCCATTCGTCGGACAGATAATGGTTGAATGCGGCGAGCAGGAAGGAGCGAAATTTGCCCTTGTCCCGGCGCACGTCTGCCAGCGAGTGGAGTTCCAGCAGCCGGGCAAAAAATCCCTGGGTCAAATCCTCGGCATCGGCCGGCGCGTTTCCGCGCCGGCGCGCGTAGGCATAGAGGGGATACCAATAACTCTGGCAAAGCTGCGCCAGCGCCTCGCGGGCACTGGTTGAGTCTGCCTGGCCGGCATGCAGCACGAGCGTCCACTGTGTGGTTGCAAAGTAGTCGCGTGGCTGCGCGGGTTCGTCCCCAGGCTGATCGCTGGCTGGCTGCATACCTAAATCCTAGCGGGCGGGCGGCCGGAGCCAAGCACTATCAACAGCCAGTGCCGCCGCCACCGCGAGCCAGGAGCCTGGCGGGTGACACCGTCACAGCGCATTGAATTGCCGCCAGCCGGAGGGGCGGCCCCCCCGACCCGGCGGCGGCCAAGCAACGGCGGCCGGAGACTATAATATTCGGTGGGCAGTCAAGTTCATGAAGACTCCGGTGGGTCATTCCGGTCGATGTTCGCTTTTTTGGGTTCCCTGGTGGCAATAACTACTGGCGGGCTGGTTGCGGCTTTACCCAAACGCGCGCCAAGCGACGGCGCTGGCCTGAGGACCGGGAAAAACCGGGTAAAATGCCGAATTGCCACGGGGCGCAAAAATTAATACTCTGACGGGGTGAAACACTCAGGAAAAGCTTCGCAGGCGGCGCTTCGGCTCATCACCTGTTCCGGGGTGGCCGTGGCTGGCCTGCTGACGGTTGCCTTGCTGGCCAAATATTTGGCGGCCTTCGTGCTGGGTCTCGCCGGCACCCTGGTCTTTTTGTGGGTATTGTTCATGGTATTCACGTTTTACTTCTTTCGCGACCCGGAGGCGAATACGCCATCCGGAAAAAATCTGGTGGTGGCCCCCGGGCACGGCACGGTGGATGTGATCGACACCACCACGGAAACTGAATTCATGGGGGGGGAATGCCAGCGGATTTCCATTTTCCTTTCGGTTTTCGACGTGCACGTGCAGAACGCCCCGGTGACCGGCCGGGTGGCTTATTTCAAGCATCATCCGGGGCAGTATTTGAACGCCATGCGCACGGACTGCGCGGATTTCAATGAGAACGTGCTGATCGGGATTGAGGCGATTGAACCCAAGGGTGAAAAAATTGGGGTGCGCCTGATCGCGGGCCTGATTGCCCGGCGGATCGTGCCGTGGGTGGTGGAAAATGATCCGGTGCTGCGGGGGGAACGCATGAGCCTGATTCAATTTGGGTCGCGCGCGCATATTTATCTGCCGCGCCAGGCCAAAATCAAAGTCAAGCTGGGGGACAAGGTGGTGGGCGGGGAAACGATTCTGGCCGCCTTTGATTGAACTTATGGCCACGCCCAAGGAAATCCGATCGGTGCCGGCGCCGGAAAGCGAGAAGCTGAAGATTTATTTCCTGCCCAACCTGATGACGGCGGGTAATTTATTTTGCGGGTTCCTCGCGCTGACCAAGATTGTGGAGGCGGACCCGGACGCACCCAATTTCATTCCGGTCATTCACACAGCCCTGTTTTTGATTTTGCTGGCCTGCATTTTTGATTTGCTGGACGGGCGGGTGGCGCGGATGGGCGGCCACGAAAGCCCCTTCGGCCGGGAATTTGACTCGCTGGCCGACGTGGTTTCCTTTGGGGCGGCACCGGCCTTTCTGGTGCATCGCATTGTGCTAAAGGGTGTTTTTGTGGGCGCCTATGAACAGCTGGGCTGGTTCATCGCCTCAATTTACCTGATTTGCGGGGCGTTCCGGCTGGCCCGCTTCAATTGTCTGGCCGCCATGAATCAAAGTGGCAGCGGCAAGGAGTTTTTAGGCTTCCCCATCCCGGCGGCGGCGGGCATGGTGGCGTCGCTCACCTTGTTGTTGCTCTGGATTGAGGAAAAAGACTTTTCCCTGAGCAAATTGCGTTTCGTCCTGCCGGTGCTGCTGGTGTTTCTCTCGCTTATGATGGTGAGCGAGGTGAAATATCCCAGCTTCAAAAATCTGGATTTCCGCGCCAAACGCAGTTTTGCGAAGATGATCATCATCGTGCTGAGCATTGGCTTTTTCTTCATCCTCTGGGAAAAAGTGCTGCCGGTGCTGGCCCCGCTGATTTTCACCTGCTATTTGCTGTATGGGTTCGTGCGTCCGTACATTTCCCGCGCGTGGCGCCATGAAATTGAGGAGGAGGAGGAGGACGGCGAGGAGGCGGAGTCGCGGAAATAAGCCCATGCTCACGTTGCACCCCATTTTGGCCTCCGGCCTGGCCGGTTATGTCTGCGGACTGGTGCTGTCCTCGATTCCGTTTGGTCCCATCAACCTGACCATTTTGAATGAGGGGGCGCGCCGCGGCTTCCTCTGGGCGCTGATGATTGGCCTGGGGGCCTCGACGATGGAATGCACTTACTGTGCCATTTCCTTCACCGGCTTTTCCTCCTTTTTTACGGGTGGCCGGGTGAAAACCGTCATGGAAGTTTTTAGCTGCGCCTTTGTCGTTTTTATTGGCCTGAAATTCCTGCTGGCGAAATCCGTGCCCACCAAACTGGGGTCCACCTCGGAAAAACTGGAAGCCCGGCTGGAACATCGCCTGCACCCCCACTCCGGCTACATGACCGGCCTGGTCCGCGTGATGGGCAACCTGGGCGTGTTCCTCTTCTGGATCTTTCTGGCCGCCTACCTGCTCTCCCATGACTGGGTGGATGACACCTTCGCGGCCAAGGCCGCGTGCGTGGGGGGGGTGGCGCTGGGCACCAACACGTGGTTTTCGGGTTTGAGCTTTGCGGTCTCCCGCGGTTATGGCCGCCTGAACGAGCGCACCCTGGTGCGCATGCAACACCTCTCGGGCGTGGTCCTGATCGCCTTCGGCCTGGTGCAAATCGCCTTGAAACTGGCGGGTTACAAACTTTAACGTCCGTTACTTTTTAATTTTATATGCTGAAAGCTGGAATCGTCGGATTGCCCAACGTGGGCAAATCAACCCTGTTCAACGCGGTCACCCGCACGCGCAAGGCCGAGGCGGCCAACTATCCGTTTTGCACGATTGATCCGAATATTGGCATCGTCACGGTGCCGGATGCGCGGCTGGAAGTCCTGAAAAGCATTGCCAAAACGCAGGTGATCATCCCGGCGGCGATTGAGTTTGTGGACATCGCCGGCCTGGTGAAGGGGGCCTCGCAGGGCGAGGGCCTCGGCAATAAATTTCTCACGCACATCCGCGAAGTGGACGCGATTGTGCAGGTGGTGCGCTGTTTCGAGGACGCGGATATTCATCACGTCACCGGCAGTGTGGACCCGGTGCGCGACATCGAAACGATTACCACCGAACTTGTGCTGTCGGATTTGGAAGCGGTGCAAAAGCGCCTGAACAGCGTGGCCAAGGACGCCAAGCGGGGCGACAAGGAAGCGCTGGCCCAGGAGCAGGTGCTCAAGAAAATCGAGCCGCATCTCAACGCGGGCAAGCCGGCCCTGACCCTCGAACTCACGCCCGAGGAAAAAGCCATTTCGCGCCTGTTCTGGCTGATGACGGACAAGCCGACGATTTTTGCCTGCAATGTGAAGGAAACCGACCTGGCCACGGCCGATCAGAATCCCTACGTGCTGAAAGTGCGGGAATACACGCAGCACCATTTTGCCTGTGAAGCGGTGGTCATCAGCGCCCAAATCGAGAGCGATTTGATCGATCTCTCCGACGCCGAAGCCAAGGAATTTTTAAAAGAACTGGGCGTCAATGAATCCGGGGTCGGGTTGTTGATTCGCGCCACGTACCATCTGCTGGGCTTGCGGACTTATTTCACGGCCGGGGAAAAAGAAGTGCGCGCCTGGACGATTCACTCGGGCGACACCGCCCCGAAGGCGGCCGGCGTCATCCACTCGGATTTTGAACGCGGCTTCATCAAAGCCGAAACCGTGGCGTACGATGACCTGGTCAAATGCGGTTCGGTGGCTTCCGCCCGGGAAAAGGGCCTGTACCGGATGGAAGGCAAGGAATACGTCGTCAAAGACGGCGACGTGCTGCTGTTTAAATTCAACGTGTAAGGGCGGCCTTACCCCAGCTTGTAGCGGCGCATGGCGGGGTCCACTTCCTGGGCCCAGGCATCAATGCCGCCGCGCAGGCAGCGGATGTTCTGCAAACCGTGTCCAATGAAATAGGCGGCGGCATCCAGGCCGTTTTTGCCGGCGTGATCGATGACCACGATGGGGCTGGTGTTCGAACCACTGGCCATGATTTGCTGCATGACGGGCTGGGATAGCAGGACCGAACCGGGAATGTTTACCGCCTCGAATTCCTCCCGCGAACGCACATCCACCAGCTTTAAGGCTGGGTCGGTCTTCATCAACCCGGCCAGTTCCTGCGGCGCGATGAGCACCTTGGCGTCCTGCGCGTGACTGGACTGGATATGGGCCAGCACCTCGGAGGTGTCGAGATTCCCATTGCGGGCACAGACGCCGGCCAGCGTTTCCTCGGGACTGAAGCCGCAACTACTGCAGCCACCGATATGGTAGCGGCGGAACAAGGCGCGCTGGGCACCGGGAAAGGCGGCGAGCACCTCCCGCATGGGTGAATTATCATTTAATGTCGTCATAAAACAGGTTCAACCAGCCGGCGGGATAAGTTGCGCGCGCCGTGCATCAACCGCCAGGCTTCAAAATTATTTCCAGTGGCGCGATAGAAAATTAAAATTTTTTGAAAGGGACGCCGGACTTGAGCCGAATAACTTCCCTGCAACTTGGGATGACGGAATGTTCGACGGCGTCCCAAATCGGGCTGGGTGGCCAATAAAGTTAACGTGTCCTGGACTGATTTTAAAGATTTACCGGCTACGGCCTCATCCGCCTCGGCCAAATACCAGCGGTATTGCCTGTCAAAATCGGCGTTAAATAATTCGTGGCGTTGAGTTAACCGAATCATGACTGCCGGGCGCGGTGATCCCGGAGCGCCCGGTCAGCGATCACTTGCAGATCCTGGGGATGAAACGGCGTAAAGGGCCCGTCGGCCGCCTGCAATAATTCGGCTGCCAGTTCCGCACTATCCTCCGCCAGATCAAATTCTGCACCCGCCGAAACGGATTCGATGGGTTGCAAACGATTGGACATGACGCGCATGGCCAGTCCCCGGGCATTGGCAAGGGCTTCCACCTGTGTCTGGCCATAAGCCAGACAGCCGGGCAAATCTGGAACTTCGGCCAGCCAGCGTCCGTCGGCCGCGCGCTCAATCTCGATTTTGAGATTCATCTTCGGAAACTAAGCCATCGAGGATTGATTGTCCAATCCCAATCAATCCGAAGGCATTGGCCGCGGCAATCGGAGCCTGATTCAAGGCGCGGCGGCCACCACCGGGGTTAACGTCACCGGCCCGAGCAATCCGGCATCGGTCAGCGGCCAGTTGGCGGCGTTGAAGGGCTGGTAGTCCAGAGTTACGATGCCAATGTCCCGCATGACTTTCCATGGCACTTGCCGACGGTCCAGGTCACGGATGCGGTTGGCGGACACACTGGTAACTTCGACGGCCAACACATTGTCTTTGGGTTGCAAATCCGCCACCGCCACGCGGAAGGGCGGGGTGATGAGGGTGCCGTAATCCCGGCCATTCAGGCGCACCCGCGCGCTCTGCCGCACGTCACCGAGGTCCAGCCAGCAGGCCCCGCGGCCGCCCGCGGGCGCGTCAAAGTGCAACGTATACGCGGCACTGCCGGCAAAACGCTGCGCGTTGGGATCGCCCAGCCGGGTCCAGGAATCCAGTCGGGCCGCCGCGAAATCGGCGGGCAATGCGGGTCCGCCCTGCACGAAATGGACCTGCCAGGGGCCGGCCAGTTCCGCGGGCGGGCCCTGGGGCCGCCAGTATTTCCAGGCCGGGCCCGCCACCAGCTGGTCGGCCACCAACCGCAAGACCACTGAGGCCCCGGCGGGCAAATCCAGATAAACCTCCTGCTGGCCGCCGGTTTTGCGGGATGCAGCGACCCCGGCCTGGCCCGTGAGCGGATCGAGCAGGACGGCCGCATCCCCAGTGCGGGCGGTGGTGATCCAGCCGGCAAAGTTATTCGTGGTGCGATTGGCGATGAAATAATTCCAGCCGCCGGGAAAGCCCCGGCGCACAAAGGACAGGCCGCTGTCGACCAGCGTTTCCCGCCGGATGCCGGCGGCGGTCAACTCGGTGCCGAGGTCGCCCACATGCGCGGTTTTGGCCAGGGTGGCGCAGGACATTTTGAGCGCCAGGCGGCGGCTTTCCAGCTGGTCCAGCCCGGAGACGTCGGCGGGCAGTTGCCGGTCAAAAATCACCGTGGCGCCGGAATCCGCCAGCAGCGTGAGATTGGCGAGGGTCTGGCTGGAGATATAATGGCACGCCGGCACCACCACGGCGCGGTAGGAACCGCCGGCCATTTTAATGCGACCATTGACGACCTGGGAGGTGGCGAGCTGCCGGTCGGAGACGTAATCAAAGGCCTGGCCGAGATTCCACAGTTTTTGCGCGGCCAAACCGACGGGCTGGCTTTCGAACCAACCCCGGGCGTGCACGGTGAAATGCGGCAGCAGGGGGCCGTCGGGCTGCATCCAAAAGTCATGGATGGGCCAGTAGAGCAGCACATCATTGTCCGGCTGGCCCGCTTGCAGGACCGCCTGGCAGCGGGCAATATACGTATTTACCGTGAGCACATCGTGCCAGATGGAATTGCGGGGGTTCATCTCGGTGGAGGCGTAAAACAGCCAGCCGGGCCAGCCCGCTGCATCCGGGGAGTAGCAGTTGCCGTGGTAGAAAATATGATTGATGCCGGAGAGGAACATATCGTCCGCGAGGAATTTCACGTCCGCCAGCGTCTCGGTGAAATGCTCGGCCAGCCAGGTGCCGGTCTCGGCGGAAGTGAGGGGATGGCCCGCCACGTGGGACGCGGAGGAGGCGAACTTGGAGATCAGCCGGTTACGGTCCAGGTGAAACATTTCGGTCTCGGGAATGTCGGCAGCGGCATACAAATCGAGCAGGTTGCCGGGCGAACCATGGGCCTGGTCCCGGGTGAGGAAACCGTGTTGATGCGACCAGTCCACCCAGCGCGGCAGGGACTGGCCGGCCATGATTTCCGAAACCGTCTCGCGGTAATCGCATTTCACGCGCGCGGCCACTTCATCGTGGTTGGTGCCGAAGAGCTCCGGGAAATGGGCGGCCAACGAGTAGCCGCGCAATTTTTCAAACTGGTCCAGGAAATCCGGCGACCAGTCAGACCGGTACTCATAGGAGTCATGATACTGCGCCCGCGGCCGGGGGCCTTCGTAATGGGCAAAGGCGTCCGTATAGCGTTGCAGCCAGCGCCCGACGGCGTCCGGATAAATCAGGTTCAGCATCCAGCCCTCGCCGCCGGGCGCGGGCCGCTTCACCTTTTGGCCGGAGGGCTTTTGGGAAAGCGCATACAGCCGCGCGTTTTGATCCCCGGAAGTCCAGTCCACGCTGCCATCCGGACGGATTTTGTCGGTCAAATCCCGGTAGGTGCCATCGGACAAATAGGCGATGAGGGCCTGGGTGCCGGCGGGGTTAAAGTGGTTGGTCAGGGGCTGACCGGCGGAAACGGTGATGGTTTTCACCACCACGGAGGCATTGGCATCGCGATCGCTGACATTGGGTCCGCCGAAGCACCAGCCGGTGCCGGTGGTCATGTCCACGCCCAGGTCCAGGCGGTGGGCCTCGGTGACCGTGTGGCGCAGCATCCCGAGCCAGCCGGGGCTAAGGTAATCCAGATATTGCGCCTCGGCCCCGCGCGCGCCGTAGATGGGAATGATATGCACCCCGCCCAAACCGGCGGCCTGAAACCGTTCCAGGCTGCGGGTCAGATTGGTGGTGTCGACCGCGCTGCCCGGCCACCACCAAAAGCACCAGGGCCGGGTTTGGGCGGTCAACGGGGGCCAGGCCAGCGGGTTTTCCTCGGCCGCGCCCGTGACCCGGGTGGCGAGCAGGACGAAGAGAGCAGCGAGGAGGCGAATGGGGCGGCAACGCATAGGGTGATAGCGGTTATAAAACAAAGAATCGGGGAGATGGCAAACGTTTTCGGGCAGGGCGAGGCGCTGTTTCAAAGCGTTAACTGGCCGATGTCAAAGGGCCGGCACCGCAAACCGGCGGCGGCATTGGGGGTAAAATCTGGCTGCGGGTTTTGGTACATGAGGCTCACCAGGCTGTCGCTCCGGAAATTCAGGCGCACGCCCAGCGTCTCGGCGCTTTTCAACCCCGCCCAGACCAGCCGCCACGGGAGCGGAACAAACGTCACTTTTTTCGACAGCGCCCGGGCAATTTCCTGAAGTAACTGCTTGAACGGCCAGGGTTGCGGATGGGCGGCGGTGAGGCGACGGGGGGCGACCGGCGCCGCCGTGAGCGTTTGGGCGACGAAGGCCGACAAATCGGCGTGATGCACCAAAAACTGAATCTGCGAACCGTCCCCAATCAGGGGGATTATCGCGGCTTTCCGTACCTGGGCGATCAATTTGCCAAACATCCCGCCCGGCCCAGGGCCGTAGACGAGGCCCGGCCGGATGACCAGCGCCCCTTGATCCAGGGCCATTTGCTCGATGACCAGTTTGGCTTTTCCGTACAGCGACCGGCATTCGTCGTAGGCGCTGATGCTGGAAATGCAGACGATCTGCGGCACCCCCGCCGCGCGGGCGGCTTGCAATAGCTTTTGAGTGCCCCGCACATTCACGGCCTGGATTTCCGCCCAGCTCAGCGGCTTAAAATCGTAGGCGCAATGGATGAGGGCTGACACACCCGCCAGGGCCGCTGGCGCGACGTCCGACCCCAGTTGAAAGGGCACGCCCCGCGTGCCCGGTTTCGGCTGGCGGGTCAGGTCGAGAATATCCCAGCCCTGCGCTGCCAGAAAGGCCCGGAGGCAGCCGCCCACATAACCATTGCTCCCGGTGATGGCGCAAATCGGTTTTTGACTCATAAATAGTTCACTGGTTGGCCGTCTCCCAGCCGATGCGATGCGCATTGGCCATGACGGAAAAGGTAATTGTGGTGGCTGGGATGCTGGGCAGAACGCTGGCATCCACCACATGCACCCGCGACCAACCGGACGGCCGGCCCAGGCAGTCGCTCGTGAATTTCCCCGGAGTGGTCCGCATGGGGAACGATCCGCCGGAGTGAAAGCCCCGCCCGGGCTGGGGCAGTTGCAGCATGGGGGGCACGACCATCCCACCCAGCCGGTGCGACTGGCGCAGCAGCACCCGCAGGAGTTTCTGGATGCGCGGCCGGGTTTCCGGATGCGGCTCGGCCTGCAATTGCAACACGTCTTTCGTCCCGTCCCGTTGCAAGGTCAGACGGATGCTGGCTGATTCATGCGAATGCAAATAGCCTTGAAATACGAGCATGCGTTCCAATAACGCGGGGGCCAGAGCCCGAAGCGGCCCCAGCGATTGCCGGACGGCCTGGGCAATGATGTCGCTGTAACTGTAGACCTGCAAATGCACCGTGTGGGCACTCACCGCCGGGTCGTTGATTTCCAGGAACAGTTGACTGAGGGTGTACAAGGCTTCCGCCGGCAAATCCCGGGTGCGCCGGGCCAGCAGGAGCGGGAACAAAAAGTACTGGCTGTCGCGCAGGCGCAAGGGCGTATCGTAGTCGCCCTGGGAGCGCAGCAGGATTTGGGCAGTGGGAATCACCCCCGCCGCCAGGTAAACCCGCGGCGCCCGGATGGTGAACGGAGCGCGGGTGCGGCGGTCAAAACCTTGGATCACTGTGGTGCCGTCGGTTTCGCGGAGGGTGGTCACGATGACATCACGTTGATAGGTGAATCCCGGCCGGCCGGCCAACTGCCGCACCGTGTCAGCGGAGTTAAAAATACAACTGTAGGGACAACCGGACATGCAAAACCCGCAATAATTGCAGCCGGGTCCCGCCGGGGTCGCGGCCGCCCGCACGGCCAGGCGCGAGCGTCCGAACCGCCAGCCGGCGGCGTGCAGCGGAGCGCGGTGGCGGACGAGATTGCCCAGGAACAAATCCGCCTGCCGGCTCGGCTTGAGCGACGCGGGCTGGTCGCAATAAAGCGGGAACAACTCGGCCAGATCATCCGTTTGCGCCGCCAGGCCGGTGATCGCGGTCACGGCGCGGTAATGCGGGGCGAGCTCGGCATTTTTAATTGGCCAGTCGGCGATATCCGCATCGCGATAGGGCAGCATGGCGGAGCCCCAGACATTGCTGAACCCACCCAGCGCGAGCGATGGTTCCAAACTGACATTGCCGGGGCGCCAGGGAATGTCCGTTTCCGTGGCCTGATAGGGAAAATCCGAACCAAAAATCAATTTGCGCGGCAGCCCCTTCGACGAGGATTGCTGGCCGCCCCGCAACGCCGCCTGGTCGGCGGCCGTAAACTGGGCCGGGGTCTTGCCGGCCAGTGGCCGGATGATCCGGGCGCGATCCGGCTCCAGTTCGAGGCCGGCATCAAGCATTAGCACCCGCGCCCCCCGCGCCAGCAACGCGGTGGCACAGGCGACGCCGGCCGGACCGGACCCGATGACACAATGTAAATTTTCCATTTACCAAAAACGGTGGACCTAGATTGGAAGCCATTCGGGGCCGAACGGCAAGCGATTTGATGGGGGCACCTGGCTAAAGAGTGTCGATGCCCAAGCATTGGGCGGGGTGGCGTTTTGATGGCCAGCGGCTTGGCGCCGCGGTAACTTGCAGGGAATCTCACCTTAGTTTCCTTAGGTACCTCCCTTCACCAATTTCTGGATCAAATCGACCAGTTCAGGTCGCAGCCATCGCGGTGACCACCTGGCGGGCGAGGGCGGCGATAATGGTTTTTTCCCCGGCGTGGTTGGCGGTGAAGGTGACGAGCACGAACCGGGCGCCATGGGCCAGCTCGATGTAGGCGGCATCATGGCGGTGGGTGCTGACGTAACCGGCTTTGGACCACAGGCGGGCGGTGGGGGGCAGACCGGGGGCGGTAAAGGTGCGGGACTGGTCCTCCACTCCGGAAGCGAGCAGGGCCGGGTCGAGACCGCCCGGCTGCGCGAAATCGCGCTGGAGCAGGGCCAGCATCTGGCGGGAACGTTCGGGGGTGACCGCCCGGCCGGTGGCCATTTCCATGAGGATGCGCGCGGCGGCATTGCTGGTGAGCCAGTTGCGCCGGGGCTCGTAGGCGGCCTGGGCCTGGCTCTCCCGGCCATAGGGTCCCTCGCACCAGGGCTTTTTGTTGACGTTGATCTGGGTGTAGCCGAGCGCGCTGAAGTAGCGGTTCACGGCCTGGCGGCGTTCGTGCCAAATGGCCAGGTCCACCACGGACAGTTCCGGGCCGCTGGTGGTGCCGGTCAACAGGTCAATGACATAGCCGGTGGCCTCGTTGTAGGAGTGGACGATCATGTCGTGCAGGGCCCGCCGCAACTCGGCGGTGTCGGCGAGCTGTCCGCGTTCCATCCAGGCGTGGGCGGCCTGGAGATAGAAGAGTTTAATCACGCTGGCGGGATAAATCAGGACATCGCCGCGATGGCTGGCCGAGGCGGGCCGGGCGGGATCGCGCAGATCCACGAGTGTCACGGCCAGATCATCGGGGGCCAGATGGATGGGTGCGAAGTCGGCGAGGGTTTGCCGGACGGCGTGGTTGACGATGGCTTGCAAGTCGGGATGGGACATGGGGATTTAAAGCCGGGTGGCCTGCGCCCGGAGGAAACCATTGGTAGCGGCGGGCAGGACCGCCTGGAGTTGCCGGAGTTGATTGGTCGCCTGGTCGGCGAGGAACCGGGTGGTGAAATAGGCGGGGCCAGAAAACCAGGCGCGTAAATCCGGGGACCAGAGGAAATTTAAAGCCACATCGGGAGCGGACGCGGCCTGGGTGTAGGTCAGAGTGAGGTGGTTGTTTTGAATCGCCGGATGGAAGGCATTGGTCACCGGGGTTTTGGGCGGCAGACCGAGGGCATACTTCAGGAGATTCGGCAGGCCATCGCGCGCGGGGATGGCGGGATCGCCACTCACGGTGGGGTCGGCGAGTTCGGGGGCGGTGAAGTTCGCCCGTTTCCAGACATTTAGCGGGAAGTCCTGGAGAGTGAGGGTGGCCGTCGCGAGGGTGGCGGTGGTGTAATTGGTGGCGGGTAGCAGCGTCAGGGTCACACTGGCCAGATTTTGGGCAAGGCTGTTGCCCAGGGGAATGACGGGCACGGGGACGGCCAGCGCGCCCGCCGGCAGGGTGACACTGCCGGGGAGGGCGGCATAATCCACGCCACTGCGAGCGGTGCCGGTGACGGCGTAATTGACGGTGACCGGGGCCAGGTTGGCCCCATTCGGACTGACGAGGGTAAAGCGGCCGGCGTTGGTGGCGAATTCCCCGGCCACGGCATCGCTGGCCACGACTTGGATGAGCGGGGCACTGGCACCGGGAGCCACTGGGGCAATGCTGCCCAGCGGCATCCAGCGGACGGCATTGGCGACGACATAACCGGTGGTGCCGTCGTTGCGAATGGTCACACTGCCGCTGGTGCCGGCGCTGAAATAATTGCTGGCGGCGATTTTGACCCAGTTGGTGACATTGATTTGCTGGTTGAGGTAGACCCGGTTGGTGGTGGTGGCATTGGCGATGTCCACCGGGGTGTTATTGGCGCGGTTGGAGGCGTAAACCCACCAGAGGTAGACATCGTAATAACCATTGGTCGCGAGATTGGGGGTGAAGCGCACGTACTTGGTGCCTTTGCCGGTGTTGCCGTCGTGCCAGTAAGGTCCATTGGGGAGGGGCCAGCCGCCGGGATTGGAGCCGAGGGACCAACTGCCGGCCACGGAAATGCTGGAGGCATTGGTGACGATCAGGACGAGGCCATTCGTGCTCACTGGCTGCACACTATTCCAGGAGAGCACCTGGCCATCGGCCAGCAACTGGGCGGCGAGCTTGGGATAGTTGACGGCCTGCACGGGCACTTGATCATCCAGGGCGAATGCCGCGGCGGTGGCGGCGCTCTGGCTGGTCATCATGAAGGGCGGTTCCAGTCGCACCGACGCAAAGCCGACGTGGCTGGCGGAGAGGGCAAAGGTGCAGAACAGGTTCTGGCACTGGCCCACTTTGGGGACAATGGCGCGGTAACTAATGGGATAAGGCATGGGCACGGCCAGGCCCATGCCGCCCTCGGTGACGGAGACGCCATTGTAGGCGAACCGGGCGACGGGATGGCTGTCGATGGTATAACTGGCGAGCGCGACGGCATCGGTGGCAAAACGGCTGCCGAGGGCATCGCCCTGTTGCATGACGTAGTCACCGAGCATGCGGCGCGCCTCGCGGATGTAGAGCGGATAGGGCCAGCCGCCATTGTCTTGAAATTCATCCCGGGCATAACCCCAGGATTGCATGCTGGTGCGGACGTTCAGCGGCACGTTGGTGCTGGTGGCGAGGTAATACAGCAGGCCGCTGAGATAATCCTTGTGCTGCTGGTAAATGAGCTGGCGGCCGGCAAAGGTATTGGTGGGGTAGGTGTAATTGTAGCCAATGAAATCGCTGGAAATGTCGGCGTAGGCATTAATATCGGTCTTGCCATTGGGAATGATGGTCTGCACATCAATCAGCCGGTTCAACGGCACGGAGCCATTGGCGGCCACATAGGCATTGATGTAACGGTGGAGCAATTCGTAGGTGGCCTCGGAATAATTGGCGGGGGCGGTGATGGGAATTTGGTTGGTGGGATTTTGCGTGAGGCACAGCCGGAAGTTGTAGCACTGGACCTTGTTGTCGCCCGAACCGGCGGCCCCGGGGGCGCCGGGCTGGATGAAGGGCAGCAGGCCGCTGGCGGGGTTGCCGGGGATGAGATATGGATCGCAAGGATAGGCCGTGGAGTTCACGGTGGCCCCGGCGAGGGATTCGCCATAGGTGGCGGCGGATTCGCGACCGACCGTATAGCTGACTCCGGCGAGCGCCATAAGGTCGCCCTCGTAGGTGGTGTCGATAAATTCCCGGGCACGATAAATGGTGCCATCCGCCATCGTGATCTGGGTGATTACGAGGTTGGAGAGGGTGACCGCCGCCAGTTGCTGGTTGGTGTAAATGGGCACGCCGGCCCCGGCGAGCATTTGTAAAAAGACATTCTCGGCCACGTGGGGCTCGAAGTAATAGACGGGGTTGGTGGAGCCGTAGGCCCGGCCCACGCGGGCGTAAAATTCAGCGGCCAGACCGCCGATGGAAGCACTATTCCCCAGATCAGTCACCCCGAGGCCGCCGGCGGACATGCCGCCCACGTGATTATTCACAACCACCAGGGCCACGCTCTTGCCGAGACGGGCGGCGGCCACCGCGGCGGTCACCCCGCCGCTGGTGCCGCCGTAAACGCAGATGTCCGACGTGATGACGGCGGCGGCCCGTACTGCCGGAGCGGCGAGCCAGGCGATGGCCAGCACCAGGATTCCGAGGATGGTGGGCGGGCAGCGCATCGTCAGCAGCGGAACCCGGCGGGGTCAGGACTTTTTGCCGGCGAATTGCGCCTCAATTTCCTCGAGTGTTTTACCCTTGGTTTCCGGCAGGAGGAAGAACGCGGTCAGGAAGTAGACCACGGTGCAACCGGCCCAGATAAAGAACATGGTGGAGTATCCGTACTGGCCCACGGTGGGCAGAAACACGGCGGCAATCACCGTGGACACAATCTGGTTGATGAGCAGGGCGAAGCTCATGCCGTTGGAACGGATGCGGGTGGGCATCAATTCGGACAGGGCGAGCCACACGCACACGCCGGGTCCGATGGCGAAGAACGCCATGAAGGCGTAGATGCAAATGGCGGTGAGCCAGCCGTTGCCTTCAGAGGGCACGGGCGAAATGAGGGCGTGCTCGATTTTCAAGGGGGCGTTGGTGGCGGCATCCAGATTGGCGAAGGGATTGGCGAAAAACGCTTTGACCTTGTTCTGGGGCAGCGCATTGGCGCGATTGAGTTCGATGGGCTTGGCCCCTTTGTCATCCGAACGCACCACCTGGCTGGCGGCCCGAAAGTCGCCATAGGAATATATGATGGTCAGGCTTTTGGGCTGGCCGGTCAGGGAATTGTTGCCGCCCAGCAACCGGCTGGCCAGGGCTTCATCGAAGGCCAGGCTGGCGGTTTGATCGGCGGTGACGAGGCTTTGAGCGGCGTCTTTGCAATCCACGCGCCGGGCTTCATTTTTTTGGAACAGCAGACCGGCGCAGACCAGCGAAACAATGATGCCGGCCGTGCCCAGGGAGAGGAGAAATTTCCGGCCTTTGCGGTCCACCAGCATGACCGCCCCAATGGTCGTGAGGAAATTCACGGTGGTCAAAATCACATAACCCCAATGCGCGGCCACATCGGAAAGCCCGGCTTGATAAAGGATGGTGGTGTTGTAGCCGATGACCGAATTGACGCCGGTGGCCTGGTTGCAGGCGAGGATGATGCAGGCCAGCACAAAGGGAATGATGTATTTGCGGCGCAATAGCGATTCACGGGCCGCCCCGCTGGCGGCGCGTTTTTGTTCCTGGCCCGAGGTGGCATCCATTTCCTGAAGTTCGAGGTCGGCCTGCGCCGGGGTGCGGGAACGGAGCAAGGCAGTGCGGGCGGCAGCACGCTGGCCGCGCTTGTAGAGCCAGCGGGGGGATTCGGCCACCAGGAAGCTGCCGATGACGAACAAAATTCCCGGCGGCAGGGAGACCCAGAAAATGCTGCGCCAGGCGGTGTCCTTGAAGGCAAAAATTTGTTCCGGGGTGCCGTGCTGGGTGACGGTGTCCACCCGGTAGCTGAAATACATGCCGACCAGCGCGGCGGCGACGATGCCCAGGGTGAGCATCCATTGAAAAATGCCCGTGCCTTTGCCCCGGCTGCTGGCCCCGAGACATTCGGCCAGGTAAAGCGGAATCACCACACCGATAAAGCCACCGCTGATGCCTTGCAACAAGCGCCCGCAGACGAGCATTTCATAGCTGTGGGACAGGGCGATGACGGGAATGCTCAGGACGAACAGGACGCCGCAGAGAGTCATCAGCCACTTGCGGCCAATTTTATCCGCAATCATGCCGGCAAACAGGGTGGAGATGACGGTGCCCAGCAGCACCGCCGCGACAATGAAGGAAAGCTGGCCGGCGTTCAGGCCGGAGGTGGCCTCCAGGTAGGGCAGCGCCCCGGCAATGATCCCGACATCAATCCCGTAAAGCAGCCCCCCCAGGCCGGCGACCAGCAGCAGGAATCGATTGTAGCGCGTTATGTTGGATGCGTTGCTCATATGTTGGATTCAGGAAACAAGTCGGCGGGTGAAGCTTGGGCGGACAGCACCCGACCACCGTTGAAGACCGGTTCCCAAGTGCCCGCCTGCCAGCGGCGGAGGCGGTAGAGGGTGGCAAAATTGCAATCGGGCGCGGCGCCGCCCTGGCCGCCGACGAGTTCGCCGCCGCGCCGGACATTATCCTGCATCCAGGCGGGCTGGCGCAAATGGTAGGGATTGCGCTGCACCTCGCCGACGTGAAAGGAGGTGGCGGCCATCAGATCGGCGACATCGGCGGGGCTGGATTCCACCATTAAATTGGGATTGTCCATGGCGCCCCAAAATTCGGTTTCCACCGTGTAACAGGCAAAGTCCGGGCCCAGGGCGCGCAGGGCATCCACCACGAGCCAGTGCGTGCCGATGTGGGTGCCGTTCCAGTCGCGATCGTGCGGGAGAAAAATCACGCGGGGTTGCACCCGGGTCAGAATATTGGCGATGACCTGGACTTTCTCACGCCAGGCGGCCGGGTCGGCCGACCGGGAGGCAGCGGTGATTTTTTCCAAGCCGCCGGGGAGGGTGGTGAGCAAGCCGAACCCGAGATAGTGACAGGCCTGCTCCAGCTCCACCAGGCGGGCGGCCTGCCGGGCGCGGTTGCTGCCCTGGGTCACGGCGACATTGACCACGTGCATGCCGGCCTCGCGAAACAGGCGCAGGGCCAGGCCGCCGATGATGCATTCATCATCGGGATGGGGGGAAAAAATCAGCGCTTTAGGGGCGGTGTCGGGCAGGCGGGGCTGCGCCGCGTCGGCCAGGCCGCCGAGCGGGCATTGCTGGCCGGCTTGGGCCAGCCGGACATATTCCGCCACAAGTTGGTGATACGGATTCATGCGGTTATGCTTTCAACGGCGGCAGACTGGCGGCGGCCACGGCCTGGCCCACGCGCTTGCTTTTTTCATCGGGCACGTGCATTTGGATTTTGGCGGCCAGGGCGGGAAATTCCGCCAGGAGCACTTCGCGGGCCTTGGCCAACACCACTTCACCGCCCTGCCCCGTGGTGACCCGTCCGAGAATGAGCAGGCCGTCGAATTCATAGAAACCAGCATAGAGCGCGATGGCATAGCCAAAATACACGCCGATGGTTTCATAGATCCGGGCGGCGCGGGGGTCGTTCTGGGCCATGAGCTGCTGGACCGCCTTCAAGCGGCCCGGCAGGTCGAGATCGGCCGGCAGGGAGATGCCGGCGGCGGGCAGGAGCTTGTTCACGGCCTGCTGGGAGAAATACATGACACCGACGCCACTATCGCCCGACCATTCATCCGCCGCCGCGCGGGGATGGGCATCGACCGGCGCGAAGGCCAGCTCGTTCAACCAGCCCGTCATGCCGCCGGCGGGATTCAGATAGCCGACCGCTTCGCTGGAACCCATCGCGATGCCCAGCAACCCATGGGTGGTCAGGGACATCGCCCCGGCGAGGGCGGTGACATCGCCGTCATTGGCCACTTCCAGCGGCACCTGCCATTCATCGCGGATGCGGAGGAAAATGTTTTTGGCCCGGTCAAAATGCTCGGGCGGCACGGCGCGCAAGAGGGAGGCGACCATGAACTGATTGTTCACGATAACGCCCGCCGAACTGCCGCCAATGGCATCCACCCGCGGCAAATGCGCGGCCGCCTGCTTGATGCCCGCGGACAAATGGCGGTAATGGTACTCGGGATCGGCCTGGACCTTGGGGTCCCAGGGAAATTCGTCGCTATACACCACCTGCCCGGCCTGGACGGCGGCGACTTTGTAATCGCTCGCCCCGAGGTCAAAACCAATGCGGCAGCCATCCAAATGGCCGCCCAGAATCACGTTGACCGATTTTTCCGGCGGGACGGCGCCGGCAGTGGTGACCACCACGGTAAAGGGTTGTTCATAGACCCGGGTCATGAGGTCCACATCAAACTGGCGGGTGCCGGTGGCGGAATAGCAGGCCTGGATATATTCGCCAATGGCGGCCGGACCACCGACATAGATGCGCCAGCCACCCCGGGCCCAGAGCAGGAACTTGACGATCCGCTCGACATAAAACAGCGTGTCGCCATCCACGACGGCGGCGACCTCAGTTTCGTAACGCGAGAGCAGACCACCCTCGCGCTCGAGCCCGATCACCAGGGGAACGGTGGGCCCCGCCGCGCGGGCGGCGGCGAGGTACTGTTGGTTGAACAGGGAAAGCGGCTGGAAATCGGGATCCAGCGGCGCGGGGATGAGCGGTTTCAGAGTCATAACCGGTTATTCGCTGCTGCCTTTGCGGTAGTTAATGCCCTGGGCATCCAGGCGGGAGAATTCCGCCGGCAGGCGTTGTTGAAAGCCGGCCCAATCCCGGGTGTCACGCGGGGACCACAGGGCCTCGCTCAGGGCACAAATGCGGGGAAACACCATGTATTGCACGTGCTTGAAATTGGCGACATATTCCGTCCACAAGTTGGCCTGGCCACCGAGGATGTGGGATTGGAATTCAGCGGGCAGCCGGGCGGGCACAGGTTCGAAGGCATAGACCTGGCTCAGCGGCAGATAGCCGCCAATGGCATGGGGTTCGGTGGTGTGATTGGTGGATTGATAATGGTCGAAGTAACTATACTTGGTGGGGGACATGACCACATTGTGACCATTGGTCGCGGCCTCGACGGCCCCGCCGATCCAGTCCATGACGGCGGCGCTGGGGGCCAGGCCGCCCTCGCGGATTTCGCTCCAGCCGATCAAGTTATGGCCATGGGCATCCACAATTTTTTCGATGCGACGGATAAAATAACTTTGCAATTCATGCTCGTCTTTCAGCCCCTCGGACTTGATGCGGGCCTGGCACAATTCGCATTTGCGCCAGTTGTCCTTGGGCACCTCATCCCCCCCGATGTGAATGTACTGGCCGGGAAACAGATCCATGACCTCATCCAGCACGCCGGTCAAGAAAGCAAAGGTTTCCTCCTTGCCCGCGCAATAAACGCCGTGGAAAACGCCGCCGGTGGCATCGATGGAGTAAGGCCCGCCGGAGCAACTGTTCTCCGGATACGCGGAGAGAGAGGCGATGGAGTGCCCGGGCATTTCAATTTCCGGCACAATGGTGATGTGCAGGGCCTGGGCGTAGGCAACGACTTCGCGAATATCCTTTTGCGTATAAAAGCCACCATAACGGCCGTCCTTGCCATAGGCGGTGGTGGATTGGGGATCGAGTTTAAAGCCCACCCCGGACCGCCAGGCGCCAGCCTCGGTGAGGCGGGGATATTTTTTGATTTCAATCCGCCAGCCCTGGTCATCCACCAGGTGCCAATGGAAAGTGTTCAACTTTTGTTGGGCCATTAGGTCAAGCAGTTGCTCGACCTCGGTCTTGGTGTAAAAATGCCGGCTGACATCGAGCATCAGGCCGCGCCAGGCGAAACGGGGCTGATCTTCGATTTGCACGCCGGGCACCTGCCAGTCCACCCCGGTGACCAGGTTGGTGGCATAGATTTGCGGGGGGAGCAATTGCAACAAGGTTTGGACGCCATAGAAAACCCCGGCGTCATCCGCCCCTTCAATGGTAATGGCATCGGCCGTCACAGTGAGAGCATAACCTTCGGCGCGGAGATGGGGGTTGGCGGTGGTCAAGCGGAGGAAAATGGCGCCTTGGGCCGAGGGATTGGTCGGCCGCGATTTGACTTTAAAGGGAAAGCCGGTGGCGGGTTTGAGGTGAGCGGCGAGATAACGGGCGGAATCCCGCG
>CAIZWI010000260.1 GCA_903936645.1 uncultured Verrucomicrobia subdivision 3 bacterium | reverse complement strand
TCACTGGAGATTTTTGGCTTTGGTGTTTTCATGGAGTACCATTTAACCTTTTACCCAGCATAGCGGGCAGGGGGATTTATGCAACCGTCCTGCAAAGGTTTGGCAAGTCACACATTCAGCCAGCCATATGCTCACGCTTGCGTTATTGCTTCCCTTTGACCAGGGCCTCCACCACGGAGGAATCCGCCAAGGTGGTGATGTCCCCAATCTGGTCGGTTTGGTTTTCGGCGATTTTACGGAGGATGCGGCGCATGATTTTGCCGGAGCGGGTCTTGGGGAGGCCGGGGGCGAATTGAATTTTGTCGGGCACAGCAATGGCGCCGATTTCCTTGCGCACGTGCAGCGCCAGTTCTTTTTTCAGTTCGTCGCTCTCGGCAATGCCGTCCTTGAGGGTTACAAAGGCATAGAGGGCCTGGCCTTTGATGTCGTGGGGCATGGGGGCGACGGCGGCCTCGGCGACTTTGGGATGGCTGACCAGGGCGCTCTCCACTTCGGCGGTGCCGATGCGGTGGCCGGACACGTTGACGACGTCGTCGACGCGGCCCAGCAGCCAGTGGTCCCGGTCCGCGTCCACGCGGCAGCCGTCGCCGGTGAAGTACATGTTTTTGTAGGTGGCGAAGTAGGTGTTGACGAACCGGTCATGATCGCCCCAGGTGGTGCGCATGATGCCGGGCCAGGGTTTTTTTATGCAGAGCTTGCCGCCTTCGTTGGGATTGCACTCGGTGCCGTCATCGCGCAGGACGACGGGTTCCACACCAAAGAAGGGTCGGCCGGCGCTGCCGGGTTTCAGGGTGTGCGCCCCCGGGAGGTGGGTGAGGAGGTGGCCGCCGGTTTCGGTTTGCCACCAGGTGTCCACAATCGGACAGCGGGAATGGCCGATGACGCGGTAATACCACATCCAGGCCTCGGGGTTGATGGGCTCGCCCACGGTGCCCAGCACCCGCAGGGAACTTAAATCGTATTTCGCCGGCCATTCGTCGCCCAGCCGGATGAGGGCGCGGATGGCGGTGGGCGCGGTGTAGAAGGAGTTGACCTTGAATTTCTCCACGATTTTCCAGAAGCGTCCCGCGTCGGGATAGGTCGGCACGCCTTCAAACATCAAGGTCGTACCGCCGTTGCAGAGGGGGCCATAAACCACATAGCTGTGCCCGGTGACCCAGCCGATGTCGGCAGTGCAGAAGTACACGTCGTTTTCGTGAATATCGAAGACGTATTTGTGGGTGAGGGCCGTCCAGAGCAGGTAACCGGCGGTGCTGTGGACCACGCCCTTGGGTTTGCCGGTGGAACCCGAAGTATACAGGATGAAGAGATAATCCTCGGCGTTCATGACGGTGGGGGCGCACACAGGCGAGGCCCCGGCCATCAAGTCGTGGTACCATACATCCCGGCCGGCCACGACGTTGCAGGGCTCCTGGTTGCGCTTTACCACCACGACTTTTTCAATGCTCGGGGTGTGTTTGAGCGCTTCGTCGGCCAGGGTTTTGAGCGGCAGGCTCTTGCCCGCCCGCAGGGAGACATTCGCGGTAATGAGCAGTTTGCAGGCGGAATCGTTGATGCGGCCAGCCAGGGAATCCGAGCTGAACCCGCCAAAGACCACGGAATGAATAGCGCCAATGCGGGCACAACTCAGCATGGCCACCGCCGCCTCGGGGATCATGGGCATGTAAATGGCCACACGGTCGCCCTTCTGGATGCCCAAGGACTTGAGCACATTGGCAAACTGGCACACTTCGGCGTGCAATTCGGCGTAAGTTATTCTTTTAACTTCCTCCTCCGGCTCGCCCTGCCAGAGGATGGCGACCTGATCCCGGCGCGGGGTGGTGAGGTGCCGGTCCAGACAATTGACGGTGAGGTTGAGCTGGCCATCGGCGAACCATTCGGTCTGGATTTTTCGGGCGTCAGTATCCCAGTCATAGGCGCGCGCCTGGGTCGGTGGCTTGAACCAAGTCAATGATTGCGCCTGTTCCAGCCAGAAGGCCTCCGGGTCGTGGATGGAGCGGGCATAGAGGGCATCGTAGGCGGCCGCATCCAGGAGCGCGTGCTGGATCACATCCGGCGACGGAGGGAAGGTGCGGGTTTCCTGGAGCAAAGAATCGGTGGAAATCGTCGGATTAAGCGTGGTCATGGCATTAGATTTCTTTCATTTGGACAAAACTAAATGCGGTTGTCAATCGCGCGGAGGTTGACAAAGGCGTTTTTCTGCGCAAGTTTTCCTCCCGTCAAATGGGTAAAGCATTAATTATCGCGGAAAAGCCGTCGGTCGCCAGCGACATCGCGAAGGCCATCGGCAAGTTTGAGAAACAGGATGATCACTTCGAGAATGACCAGTATGTCATCACCTCGGCGGTGGGCCATCTGCTGGAACTGTGCATACCGGAGCAGTTTGAGGTGAAGCGGGGCAAGTGGACCTTTGCCAACCTGCCGGTGATTCCACCCCATTTTGATTTGCGCCCCATCGAAAAGAGCGAGCCACGGCTCAAGTCGGTGCTCAAACTGATCAAGCGCAAAGATATTACCTCCCTGGTTAATGCGTGCGACGCCGGGCGTGAGGGAGAGTTGATTTTTCGTTATATTGTCCAATACGCCAAGTCCGACAAGCCGATCCAACGGCTGTGGCTCCAGTCCATGACCGCTGCCGCCATTCGGGATGGTTTTGCGCAACTGCGCACGGATGCCTCGATGATCCCCCTGGCGGATGCGGCGGTCTGTCGCAGCGAGTCCGACTGGCTGGTGGGCATTAACGGCACGCGGGCGATGACCGCCTTTAATTCCAAGACTGGCGGATTTCATCTGACCACCGTTGGCCGGGTGCAAACGCCCACACTGGCCATCCTGGTGGAGCGTGAGGAGAAGATTAAAAAATTCGTCTCCCGTGATTATTGGGAGGTCCATGGCACTTTTGCCGCCCAGGCCGGGGAATATCCGGGGCGGTGGTTTGATGAAAAATTTGTCCGGTCGGAGACGGATGAACATCTCCGGGCGGAACGTTTATGGGATCGGGCGCAGGCGCAAGCGCTGCATGACAAATGCCTGGGCAAGCCCGGGATTGTCACCGAAGAAAGCAAGCCGACGACCTCGATGTCGCCCTTGCTTTATGATCTGACGAGTTTGCAACGGGAGGCCAACGGACGGTTTGGCTTTTCGGCCAAGAATACCCTGGGACTGGCGCAGGCGTTGTACGAAAAGCACAAGGTGCTGACGTATCCCAGAACGGACTCCCGGGCCCTGCCAGAGGATTATATTGAGACCGTTAAGAAAACGCTGGGCATGTTGTCAGACACGCATTATAGCGGGTTTGCCGAGCAGATTTTGAAGGCCGGCTGGGTGCGGCCCAACAAGCGCATCTTTAACAATGCGAAAATTTCGGACCATTTTGCCATCATTCCCACGCTGGTGGCGCCCAAGCATTTGAGCGAGCCGGAGCAGAAACTGTACGATCTGGTCACCAAACGGTTTCTGGCGATTTTTTATCCACCGGCGGAATTTTTGGTCACCACCCGCATCACGCGGGTGGAGGGGGAACCTTTCAAGAGCGAGGGCAAGGTCATGGTCAACGCCGGCTGGCTGGCGGTTTACGGCAAGGAAGCGGAGTCGGACGACACGCCCAGCCTGGTGCCGGTGAAGCCGAATGAGGTGGTGAAGACGGCAAAAATCGAGGTGGAAGCCAGCCAGACCAAGCCGCCGGCGCGGTATTCGGAAGCGACCTTGCTCTCGGCCATGGAAGGGGCCGGGAAATTAATCGAGGACGAGGAGTTGCGCGAAGCCATGAGCGAAAAAGGGCTGGGCACCCCCGCCACCCGGGCGCAGATCATTGAAGGTCTGATCTGGGAAAAATACGTCCACCGGAACGGGCGGGAATTGCAGCCCACGGCCAAGGCTTTTTCGCTGATCACCCTGTTGCGTGGACTGGACATTCCGGCCTTGTGTTCGCCGGAGTTGACTGGCGATTGGGAATTTAAATTGAACCAGATGTCCCGGGGCAAGTTGCGCCGGATGGACTTCATGCAAGAGATTGCCGAGGCGACCCGGGACATGGTGGCCAAGGCCAAGCGCTATGAGAGTGACACCATCCCCGGGGACTTTGGGACACTGACCGTGCCATGCCCCAAGTGCGGTGGGGAGATTCATGAGAATTACAAAAAATTCCAGTGTCAGAAATGTGACTTTTCATTGTGGAAAATTGTGGCCGGCCGGCAATTGGAGATTCCGGAAATCGAGGAATTGCTGACCAAGGGCGCGGTGGGGCCGCTGCAAGGATTTCGGAGTGCCAAGGGCTTTCCGTTTGCGGCGGTCATCAAGATGGGCGCGGAGTTTAAACCGGAATTTGATTTCGGCAACGACCAGAACAAGGAGGGCGAAGCCTCCGCGCCGGTGGATTTCACGGGCAAAGAGCCGCTCGGCAAATGTCCCAAGTGCGGGGCGCCGGTGTTTGATGCCGGCATGAATTACGTGTGTGAAAAAGCCACGGGTCCGGACAAGACCTGCACCTTCCGGTCGGGCAAAATCATTTTGCAGCAGACCATCGAGCCGGCGCAGATCACCAAATTGCTGGCCACGGGCAAGACCGACTTGCTGCGTCATTTCGTCTCCAAGAAGACCAATCGCAAGTTCGAGGCTTTCCTGATCTTGAAGGATGGCGAGACGAAATTTGAGTTTGCCCCCCGGGAGAAGAAGGGGAAGGGAGCCGCGAAGAGTGGCACCCCGGCGGAACCCCTGCCGAAGGTGGATTTCACGGGCAAGGTGTCCCTGGGCAAATGTCCGAAATGCAACAGCCCGGTTTACGATACCGAGCAGGGCTATATTTGCGAGAAATCCCAATTGGACACGCGGGCGTGCAAATTTAAAATTAATCGCGAAATTGCACAGCAGGCGATTGAACCCGGCCAGGTGCAAAAACTGCTCAAGGATCACAAATCCGATTTACTGGACAAGTTCATCTCCCGCGCGGGCAAGCCGTTCCCGGCGTACTTGATCATGGATGACAAGGGTAAAATCACCTTTGATTTTCCGCCACGGGAGGAATAAGAGCGTTTTAGCGATTTTAAAGGTAATCGGCCCATCGCGCCCGTAACTTCGCCTCACCTTTTTCTGCCGAGGCAGAAATAAGTTCTAGGCC
>CAIZWI010000259.1 GCA_903936645.1 uncultured Verrucomicrobia subdivision 3 bacterium | reverse complement strand
CCACCGGCAAGCGGTCATGCGGCGGCGTCTGGATGGTGCTCATGTCGCGCGCGCCGGTGAGCGCCAGGTACAGGGTGCGCGGGATGGGCGTGGCACTGAGGGTCAGCACATCCACCAGCGTGCGCAGGCGCTTGAACTTTTCCTTGTGCTGCACGCCGAACCGCTGTTCCTCGTCAATCACCACCAGGCCAAGGTCCTTGAAGACAATGTCGGACTGCACCAGCCGGTGGGTGCCGATGACGATGTCCACCGCCCCGGCGGCCAGGGCCTGGACCACGGCGTCCTGCTCGCGCTTGGTGCGGTAGCGGGAGAGCATCTCCACGCGGATGGGATAATCCGCCATGCGCTCGCGGAAATTATTGTAATGCTGCTGGGCCAGCACGGTGGTGGGCACGAGGATGGCGGTTTGCTTGCCCCCCATGGCGGCTTTGAACGCGGCACGAATGGCCACCTCGGTTTTGCCGAAGCCCACGTCCCCGCAGATCAACCGGTCCATGGGCTTGGGGCGCTCCATGTCGGCCTTGGTTTCTTTGATGGCCCGCAGCTGGTCCTCGGTTTCCTCGTAAATAAACGAGCCCTCAAACTCCCGCTGCCAGAGGACATCCGGCGGGCAGGCATGGCCGGGTTGGGATTCCCGCACGGCCTGGATGCGCAGCATCTCGGCCGCGACGTCGTGGACGGCTTTTTCGGTCTGCTCCTTCGCCTTGGCCCAGCGTGTGCCGCCCAGGGTGTTCAGTGGCGGACGCGACTTGCCCACGCCCACGTATTTGCCCACGAGGTACGCCTCGGTGACGGGCACGTAGAGCCGGGGGGCTTCCACGGCCTCGCCGCTCGGAGCGTATTCGATCACCAGGCACTCGGTGCCCTCCTGGCCATCCGGCAGCGGCGTGATGGGGGCGCTGGGATGCCGGCTGTTGCCGGTGGGCATGATCTTCAAGCCGAGATACCGGCCGATGCCATGCTGCAAGTGCACCACCAGATCTCCTTCCTCCAGATCGGCAAAATCAATATCCAGGGCGGACCGGGTGGCCTGGGCATGGGCGGATTTCATCCGGCGCGGCCGCTGGATTTTGTACCGGCCAAAAATTTCCGCATCGGTAATCACCACCAGACGCGCGGTTTCGCAGAGGAATCCCCGGGCCAGGGCCCCCAATTGAATCGCCGGCAACTCGGCGTGTTCCAATTTCAACCCGGCCCAGATTTCCAGAAACCGCTGCTTTTCGCCCTCGTTGTTGCAGAAGAGCCGTACTGTATAATTTTGCCGCAGCCAGCGATGCACCTGGCCGAAAAATTCCCGCCGGTTGGCCTCGGCCACTTGCGGATCGGGCGTGTGATCGCTCAAGGGCCGGTAGGCATCCAGGCTGGTGAACAACAGCGCGTCGGACGACGGCCCTGGCGCGGAGGACCCCTCCGGCCCGATTTCCGAAACCTCCAGTTGGGCCAGCCCCCGGGTTTGAACCAGCGCTTGCAACGCCGGCCAGGCGAGGAACAGGGGATCCCCGGCGACGGCGGCGGCGCCGTAATCCACGGCGTGCTGGTCGATGGCTTCCGGCTCGCACCACACCAGAATCGTTTGGGCCGGCAAATATTCCAGCAGACTGACCGGGGCGGGGTCGGTGGACTTGGAGGCTTTGAGCAAGCCCAGCTCGCCCGCCGGCGGCAGGCTGATGGCGGTGATTTCCTGCCGGGAAATCTGGGTCAGCGGATCAAACTCGCGCAACGATTCCAATTCGTCGCCAAAAAATTCCAACCGCACGGGCCAGTTGCCGGTGGGGGGATAAATATCCAGGATGCCGCCGCGCAGGGCGATTTCCCCTTTTTGGGAAACCTGGGCCTCCGGTTCATAGCCCTGGGCTTCAAGCGCCTCCACCAAATCCAGCGGATTGGCCGTGTCGCCCCGCTGCAAGTGCCGGGTGCGTTTTTGAATTTCCGCCGGGGCAAAGGTGTTTTGCAACAGCGCGGTAATGGAAGTGACCACCAGCGGTGCGGCGGCTGACCGTGCCTTCCCCGGCCCGGGCGCGGATAATTGCATCAGCGTTTGCAGGCGGTCACTGATGACATCGGCATGGGGTAATTTGCCTTCGTGCGGCAGGTTGTCCCACGGCGGGTAATAGAGGGGAGCCTGCCCGAGCCACGTTTCCAAATCCTGCTGGAACCGCTCCTGGGTTTTGAGGTCCGGGGCCACCACGACCACGGCGTGCTGCGGAAACAACCGGGTGAGCAGGGCAATAAAAAACGGCTGGGCGGAGGCGCAGATGCCGGGACAAGACAACACGCCGCCCGGCTCCAAACGCTGCACCAGGGACTGGGCAGCCGGAGCGGCGACAATGTCAGCGAGCCAGGGAATGGCCGCCAACGGTGAATCGTTATCCGCCAAGCGCACCAAGGTCGCAGTGATTGGCGGTTCCGTCAATCCCGGCACGGTTTGAAACGGGGGAAAGCGCCTGCCGCCCCCAGCGGTTCCCCGAACCGCGCGGCCATGGGGGGGGCTTTACCAGCCACGACGGCCTGGCGTCCAATTTGGATGCAACCTGTTTAAAACCAACGGCTTGATTGGGTTTTAGGGGGGCTTTACGAAACCCGACCGGCCCAGCTCGAACAGGGCCAGGTCCCACGGCCCGAATGTTTCTTTTGGTTTGATTTACCCGGATTTGGTGGGACGGCCAGGTGGGGGCAGCGGGCACCACCCGGATTTACGGGCCCGGCGGTTGGGCGGGATATTTCAAAGAACGTCCGGCGCTAAATTAATGGCCGCCGGGCGCGCCGGGGCACCAAGGGCCGGGGCGGCAGCGGCAGGTTGGCCGGGGCGAACCCCAGGCTGCGGGAGGGAGCTTACGCCGGGACCCTGGACATCCGCTGTCCAGGTGAATAACTTTTTTTAAAAATTTGGCGAGGGCGGGGACGGACCGGCGGGGGGGGCGCCCCCGGCTTGACACGGCGGGCATAAGCTGGCATATAAAGATTAGATGTTAGTTAACATTGCGTTTATCCCGATGATCCCGGCGATCATGATTAATGCCCTTTCAGGGCAGGGATAGCCGCGCGGTCACCTCGCGAAGCTCATTTATCCAGCCCTGAGTACTCACTCAGGGCTTTTTGTTTATCCCCCATAACACTATGCAAAAACCCTTTAAATCTCCGGTATCCCTGGCGGAAATCGTGGCGGCGCGGCGGCGGCTGGAAGGCGCCATTGTCCGCACGCCGTGCGTGCCCTCGGCCGCGCTGAGTGAGTTGACGGGCGTGGAGATGGTTTGCAAGCAGGAGCATCTCCAGCGCACCGGCAGCTTTAAGGAGCGCGGTGCCCGCAATGCGCTGGCGCAACTGGCCCCGGACGTGGCCCGGCGCGGGGTCATTGCCGCCTCGGCGGGGAATCATGCCCTGGGCCTGGCCTGGCATGGCCGGCAATTGGGGGTGCCGGTCACGGTTGTGATGCCCCGGTTCGCGCCGCTGGTGAAAGTTTCGCGCTGCCGCCAGTTCGGGGCCACGGTGCGCTTGCACGGGGATACTTATGACGAAGCCCGGGCGGAAGCCAGCCGGCTGGCGGCGGAGCATCAACTGGCCTATATCCATCCCTTTGATGATCCCCAGGTCATCGCCGGGCAGGGCACCCTGGCGTTTGAAATCCTGGAACAAACGCCGGATGTCGAAGCGGTGCTGGTGCCCGTGGGCGGCGGTGGGTTGCTGGCCGGCATGGCCACGGTGTTCAGCGAATTGAAACCGGATTTGCAAATCATCGGAGTGGAACCCGCGAATGCCGCTTGCTTTGCGGCCGGACTGGCGGCGGGCGGGCCGGTGCGGGTGCCCACCCGCTACACCCTGGCGGATGGGCTCGCTGTCGCCGAGGCCGGCCGGCACACGCTGGCCATCGCCCAACCGCTGGTTCACCGCATGGTGGCAGTGGGCGAGGAAGCCCTGGCGCTGGCCATTTTGCGGCTGGCGGAATTGGAAAAGTGCATCATTGAAGGGGCGGGCGCGGCGGGGCTCGCGGCCTTGCTGGGCGGGCGCCTGCCCGAATTGCGCGGCCGCCGGGTGGTCATGCTCCTGAGTGGCGGCAATATTGACCCCCTCGCCCACAGCCGGGTGATTGAACGCGGGCTGGCGGCGGATGGCCGGCTTTACCGTTTCAACGTCCTGCTCAGCGACCGGCCCGGCGCGTTGGCGCACCTGGCCGGCGTGCTGGCCGCCGCCGGGGCGAATGTCACCGAAATCGTCCACAACCGCACGTTCGCCGGTCCCGATCTCTCGCGGGTGCATGTGCTCTGCACGGTGGAAACCCGTGATCGCGACCATATTGTGGAATTGCAAGCGCGCCTGGCCGAGAACGGCGTGGAACGCTGCGACGACCAGCCAACCCTCACGACCGGCTAAACCGGGAGCATTCCAAGAAATTGGAGGCCCCCCGTTTCAGCCGAGGTATTGTTCGTCGCTGACCGGTTCCAGCCAGTCGACCACCCGGCCCTCCAGACTTTCCTGAATGGCCACGTGGGTCATGGACGTGGTGGGGGCGGCGCCGTGCCAGTGCTTCTCGCCGGGCGGAAACCAGATCACGTCGCCCGGCCGGATTTCCTCCACCGGCCCGCCGGCGCGCTGCACCCGGCCGCAGCCAGCCGTGACAATGAGCGTCTGCCCCAGTGGATGGGTGTGCCAGGCGGTGCGCGCGCCGGGTTCGAAGGTCACCCAGGCACCGGCGGTGCGGGCGGGGGCACTGGGTTGAAACAGCGGATCAATCCGCACGGCACCGGTGAACCAGTCGGCCGGTCCTTTCAGGGAGGGTTGGGAACCACCACGTTTGATTTCCATAATATATATAATTGGTTTGAACTTGGTTGACCGTCAGCGCCCGGTCATTTGCTCCAGTTTTTCCGGATACCGGGCGCCCACCACAGTAATCTGCGCGGCCGCGCGGTCAATCTCCTGGAGATCGGCCGGCGTGAGTTGCACCTGGGCCGCACCGAGATTTTCCTCCAGCCGGCTTAATTGGCTCGTGCCGGGAATCGGGACGATCCAGGGTTGTTGTGCCAGCAACCAGCCCAGCGCAATCTGCGCGGGTGTCGCCGCTTTTTGTAGCGCGATGGTTTTGATCAGGTCGACCAAGGCCTGGTTGGCCTGGAGCGCCTCCGGGGTGAAGCGCGGCAACAAGTGGCGAAAATCCGTGCTGTCAAATGTGGTCTGGGCGTCCAGCTTGCCGGTGAGAAATCCCCGGCCCAGCGGACTGTAGGCCACGAGGCCGATGCCCAATTCCGCCAGGGTGGGGAGCACGGATGCTTCCGGCGTGCGGGTCCACAGGGAATATTCACTTTGCAAGGCGGTCAGTGGCTGGACGGCATGGGCGCGCCGGATGGTGGTCACGCCCGCTTCCGACAGGCCGAAGTGCCTCACCTTGCCCTGCTGGATCAGCTCCTTCACCGTCCCGGCGACGTCTTCGATAGGCACCTGGGGATCCACCCGGTGCTGGTACAACAAATCAATGGTCTCAACCTGGAGACGCTGGAGCGAAGCCTCGACGGCCCGTTTGATGTGCGCGGGGTGGCTGTTCAGGCCCGCCACGGCCGGCCGCTGGTCCGGGCCGCTCAGATCGAACCCGAACTTCGTGGCAATCACCACCCGGCCGCGATAAGGAGCCAGGGCTTCGCCGAGGAGTTCCTCGTTGATGAATGGCCCGTAGACCTCGGCAGTGTCAAACAAGGTGACCCCCCGGTCCACCGCCGCACGCAGCAACTGAATCATCTCCCCCCGGTCCTTTGGCGGCCCATAGGCAGAACTCATGCCCATGCAGCCCAGCCCAATGGCCGAGACTTCCAATCCGTTACTGCCCAGGGTGCGCTTGTGCATATATGTTTCCGCCATGGCGTGAACGCCGGGGATGAACATAGCGCAAGTGGGCGCGCCTGTCGCCTGCGGACTTGGGCGGCATGGGAGGTGCCGTAAATGCGGCTTGGCGCGTCCATGCACAGCAACACTGCAAGGCCACTTGACGCCAGTAAACCGAAGAGGAGCCGCGCATGGACGTTGAGGCGGGCTAAAGCCCGCGCTCCGGCTGAGGGGTCAAGCCGTGAGCATCGGCCCGCACCGATGACGAGATTCTCCTTGGCCAGTCACGGCGACCTGTGCTATGCCTAGCAGCATGAGTTTGCACAAATCGTTTCTGATTATGATGGCGGGACTGCTGCTCCGCCTCGCACCCGCCACGGCCGGCGAATTTCCCGATAGCTGGACGTTTGATGACAAGCCGGAGTTTCGCACCGCGCATGCCGCCTTGGAAGGCAAGCCCATGCCCCCGCTGACGGTCACCAATTGGATCAATGGCGAGGTCAAGCCGGCGGAATTGAAGGGCAAAGTGGTGGTGGTGGATTTGTATGCCACCTGGTGCGGCCCCTGCATGGCGGCCATTCCCCATAACAACGAACTCTTTAAGAAATACCAATCCGCCGGGCTGGTGATGATCGGCGTGTGCACCCACCGGCGCGGCCAGGAGAAATTTGTGGCCAATGCCAGCGAACACCACATTGCCTATCCCGCTGCGCAGGACCCCGACCTGCAATCGCAAAAGGCTTGGGCCGTGCATTATTTCCCCACCTTCGCCGTGATTGACCGCAGAGGCATCGTCCGCGTCATTGGCCTGCAACCGGACCATGTCGAAGAGGTCCTCCAGAAGTTGCTGGCGGAACCGGCACCGTAAGCCGTGGCAGCGCCCCGGCGAGATATAACCGCATCCGGCCGGTGAGCCTATAAAACAGTTCGTCCGCGTTGTCATGCCAATGCGGGGTTGGCCCACCAAAGGGCGGGGTCGTCTCGCTGAGCAGACAGAACTGGCCGCCGGTCTGCGAGCCATCGAACAGGATGGTTACTTCCTCGCCAAACGCCCGGAGCACGCGACCCTGGCCCGATTGAATCATTACCGCCGTCGGAATGAGTGGCCTACGGCCAAGCAAAAAAGCGGGCACTCGCCGCGCAACCGGTTTTGCGCGGAACGGTTGATGTTAGCGCGGCGCCGCCGGAGCCTCGCGGGCGGGCTTTGGGCCATAAGCCTCCTGGAGGCGTTGATATTCGGCCGCGGTAATCGCCAGCGGAAAGCCATGGCGGAAGCGAAAGGGAAAACTGAAATCAGCCAGGGGCGCGAACTGGCCGCCAGCCAGGTCATGGGTCACGAACAGTTTGTAACCATCCCCCTGGCTGTAATGGTCCAGCCACAACCCCCACACCGCCGGCTTGCCCCCGGCGGCGGGTTCCAGGAGAAAGCCCTCGGGCCCCTCATACCCGACCATTTTGGCCAGGGAAAATTGAGTCATTTCCTGCCACGGCCCCATGAGCTGGTCGCTGCTTTCCAGGGTGATCGCCTTAAAGGTTTCGTCCTTGGCAAAGCGGTAATACTTCCCGCCCTCCCGCACGATGTCTGCATCAATGACGTTCCCCGGCTTTTCGATGTAGATGAACGGGGCGCCGAACGTGCGAAAATCTTTCGTGCGCGCGGCCCAGATCCGTTGTTTGGCAAAGGCATCGGATGCGGTGGTGGAAGCCCAGAAGACCAGGTAATCGTGCGCGGCCTCGTCGTAAACCGCTTCCGGGGCCCAGGTGCAGCCGGCATCGGCCGCCGCCACTGGCACCAGCCGGGGGGCCGCCCAGTGGACCAGATCCGTGGATTCCCAAATCATCAGCGAATGGCTGCCCGCGTGGGTCGCCCGGGTCCAGCCCGGATGCAGATGGGTGGAAAGATCCGTCGCGAGCAAATAAAAATTGGTGCCGTCGTGGGCGCGGAGGAGATAGGGATCGCGCACGCCGTGCTCGCCCAACTCACTGGTTAAAACCGGCTCCCCGCCGTGCAACGCCTCCCAATGCCGGCCATCCTGGCTGAGGCCAAAATAAATCTGCTCGGAGAGCGGGGTTCTTTCCCCTTTGAACGTGACAAAGAGGTAGCCGCCGCCGTTCGTCCCGGTGGAGGATGCCGCCGCCGGTTGCGCACTGGCGGTAACCGCCCAGGTGGCGACCAGCCCGATTAACCCGACCCATCGCCTGCATTGGCTGCTAAAATTCATGCCGCCGATATTACAAGCCACGGCAGTTCAAGCAAAGCCGTATCCCACCCCCTTCCCATCATTTAGGCCCCAACCCCTTCATCCCGGCCTTGCATTTACCGGGGGCTGAATTAAATATAACGCATGCGCCGGCTCCGCCGACCTATTCTGGCAACCCAAGCGCTAACCATCCAATGACAAAACGAGGCATGAATCGTCAGGTGGACGCGTTTATCCAGGCCGCGCTCAAGTGGCAGGCGGAAATGCAGGCCTTGCGCCGGCTGCTGCTGGAGTGCCAGTTGACTGAGGAATTCAAGTGGGGCAAACCGTGCTACACCTTTTTGGAGGCCAACGTGATCGTGCTCCAGCCATTTAAGGCCTATTGTGCGCTGCTCTTTTGCAAAGGAATGTTGTTAAAAGACCCGGATGGCCTTTTGGTAAAAACCGGACCGAATACCCGGGTGGGGCGTCAGGTGCGCTTCACCGGGGTGGCGGAGGTTTTGGCCGGGGCCAACCCTCTGAAAGCCTGCATTGCGGAGGCCATGGCCGTGGAAAAAGCCGGCTTGCGGGTGCCGGAGCCTGCCAAGACCGAGCTCCAGCTACCCGCGGAATTCCAAACGCACCTGGCGAAAAATCCCGCCTTGAAAACCGCGTTTGCCGCGCTGACCCCCGGACGGCAGCGCGCCTACGGCTTTTTCTTTGCCGCCGCCAAACAAGCCCAAACCCGCGAGTCCCGGATCGCCAAATGCGTGCCCCAAATCCTGCAAGGCCGGGGACTGAACGATTGAGTCCATCCCCCTTCCGTTTCGCTCTCGATTGGCCCACCGTGACCCGGGCTGTGGTTCATTGACCAGGGAAGGTTCTCTGGATGTTGGGGCTTGGAATTTGGAGGTTCCCGCTTGTCCCCAGTACTGGTGACTGGTTGGGTTCATGGATTCTGGTAGATTCTTCTTGTGTTCGACGCGCTCAGTTCTCAAGTGCGTTGTGTGTGACAAGCCCGGAGTTGTGTCCGGGCTTTCTCTTTTTAGGCCGGGCCTGAGTGGCTCGGGGGGGCTATAAATCCGCCGTTTTCCGTTTTATCCTTTCGCCGGCGTCCTTTATGGTTGGTCATGGTCATGATCTGCCAACGGATTTTCCTGCTGCTAAGCCTCAGTGTGCTGGCCGCGCCAGCGCCGGCCCAGACCACCAATGGCCTGGAACCGGTCACCAAAGCGTGGCTGGCCGCCCATTACACCAAGGCCGAGTATCAAATTCCCATGCGCGATGGGGTGACTTTGTTCACCTTGGTTTACGCGCCCCGGGATGAGTCGAAGCCCTGGCCATTCTGGCTGGTGCGGACGCCCTACAACGCCGGGCCCCATGGCACCAATAACTTCCCCAACCCCGGCGGGCCGCTGAAATATTATGCCCGCGACCATTTTATTTTTGTGATGCAGGACGTGCGGGGACGTTACGCCTCCGGCGGCACTTACGTGGACACGCGTCCCTTGCGCGCCCGGCACGACACGCCGGCCGACACCGACGAAAGCACGGATGCCTGGGATACGATCGACTGGCTGGTCAAGCAGGTGGCGAACAATAACGGCCGGGTGGGGCTCAGTGGCATTTCCGATCCGGGCTTCTTTGCCCTGTGCGGCGCGGTGAACAGTCATCCCGCCCTCAAGTGTGTGTCCCCGCAGGCACCCGCCACCGACAGTTTCATGGGGGATGATTTTCATCACAATGGTGCGTTTTTTCTGCCCCATGCCTTCGGGTTTTACTCCTCCTTCGGCCGCAAGGCGGTCAAAACCATTGATTACGGGACTCCGGATGGTTACGACTTCTATTTGAAGCTGGGCCCGATTGCGAATCTGGATGCCCGTTATCTCCAAGGCCAAAACGAATTTTGGAACGACCTGATGCAGCATGGCACGTACGATGACTTTTACCAGGCGCGCGATCCCGGCCCCCGCCTGCAAAACATCCACGCGGCCCTGCTGACCGTTGGCGGCTGGTTTGATGCCGAAGATTTGTACGGTCCGCTCCACGTCTGGCGCTGTGTGGCCCAACAGGATCCGGACACGATGAGCCGGCTCGTCATGGGCCCGTGGTCGCATGGGGCCTGGAGCCAGGCCGACACCAGCCAGTTTGGTCCGCTGGATTTCCAGTCCAACCCGGCGGAATTCTTCCGGCAACAGCTGGAACTGCCGTTCTTCCAGCATTATCTCAAGGACGCGCCCGGTCCCGCCGGGCCCAAGGCCGCGGTCTTTGAAACCGGGGTGAACCGCTGGCGCACGTTCACTGCGTGGCCGCCGACCAATGCGGTCAGCCAGTCCCTCTACCTGCAACCCGGTGGCGGCCTCGCCTTTCAGCCGCCAGGCGATGCGTCCGCGCCGGTCTTTGATTCCTACGTGAGCGATCCCGCCAAGCCGGTGCCCTTCTCCTCGCACATCACCCTGGGGATGAATTATGAATACATGGTGGATGACCAGCGGTTGGCCGCCACCCGGCCCGATGTCCTGGTGTATGAAACGGCGCCGCTCGCCACGAATCTGACCCTCGCCGGGCCCATCACCGCGCGCCTGCAAGTGGCCACCACCGGCACGGACGCGGACTGGATCGTAAAGGTCATTGATGTGTATCCCGGCGATTACCCAAACCCCGAGCCCAACCCCCGGGGCTATGTGCTGGGCGGTTATCAACAACTCGTGCGGGGCGAGCCCATGCGCGGTAAATTCCGGAATAGTTTTACCCACCCCGAACCCTTCGTGCCCGGGCAGGTGACACCGGTCAGTTGGGTGATGCCGGATGTCTTTCACACCTTTCGCCCCGGCCACCGTCTCATGATTCAGATTCAAAGCACCTGGTTCCCCCTGGTGGATCGCAACCCCCAAACCTTTGTGGATATTTACCACGCCCGCGCGCAAGATTTCCAGACCGCCACCCAGCGGATTTATCATTCCCCCCAATTCGCCTCGGCCGTGCAACTGAGCATCCTGCCGGTCACTCCCTAAAGGGGAACACTAGGGTCCGTTGGCCGCAAAAATATTCCCGAGGGGGACGGGCTTTTCCGAAGGTTGAAGGAGATTCCACGCGATGTTGCCGTAGGCATGGAGATCCCGCCAGAACCACAAGCTGCCGTCGGCGGCGAGGGTCACAAAGCCGTCGTCGGTCTGGGTCAGGGCGACCCAGTCCGTGTGCGTGCCCAGCCGGGTGGGCGGCTGGATAAATACCTGGGGGAAGTCATCGTAACCCGCCCGCCCGCCCCAGCGCCAGAGGGTGCCATCCGCTTTCAAGGCCACCATCGTCTGCTGGCCCAAGGCGAGGGCCACCCAGTTGGTGTCGGCATTGCTGCGCAGGGTGGCCAATTGCTCGTGGCCGACATTCTGCCACCGGGGGTCGAGGTGCCCCCACAGCCACAGGGTGCCATCCGGCCGGATATTGGCGCCGAACGATTCCGGATTACCGGCCAACGGGGTATGATCCAGCCGCTGGCGGGTGAGTCCGGTGGCGGTGAAATTGGTATTCAGCACGACCTCGCTCTCGTGGTCTTTGGGATTGAACCGGACACCCCAGACACTGCCATCGGTTTTTTGGGCGGCGGCCCAGCCAGCGGAGAACAGGCCCTGCCAATGGGTGTCGCTGCCGATTTGCCGCGGCGGCACGGCCCGCAGACCGGTCCAGTGACTGGGCGTGGACCACCACGGGCTGGGCCGGTCGCCCCAGCGCCAGAGAGTGCCATCCTGTTTGAGGAGCAACACCGAGGTGACGGAGCGTTCGCCCTGGACAGCCAGCCAGTTGGTTTCCGAGCCAAATTGAACGAGCGGGTTGGTGTTACTGTTGGCCGTGCCGGGCGCGGCGGAGACCCAGAGAGTGCCATCGGCCCGAATGGCCACGGTTTCCCGGCTGTTCACGATGTGTTCTACGGCGGGCAGCGGCTCGGGTTTGGAAGACCGGCGGGGTTCCACCCAAATATCCAGGTGACCGGCCGCCACGGACAGCCAGTTGGAGCCGGGGATGGCCTGGGCCAGTTCCAGCCTGGGCCGGTCAGCGCCGGGCAGCAGGTTCTGCGCCACCCACGTGGCGAGGTGGTTTTCCGCCGAGGGAGCCGGAACCGAGAGGCAGCCAAACCAGAACTGGCCGGCGGGCAGCCGGATGAGCAGGTTGTTAAATAAATCGGTGCGCACCGCCACCGGGCGCTGGTTGGGCGTCCAGCGCGCGGCACCGTGGGCGGGCTCGAAGGGGGTGAGCTTTTCCCACAGCCGATGATAGAGGACCAGGCTCGACAGCACGGTGAAGGCCACCGCCCCGGCCAGGCCGAGCAGGTTGCGCCGCCAGACACGGCGGGATTCATGCAGGCAGCGGAAATTGCGGTAAGCGAGCCAGGGCAGGGTCACCGTGAGGGTGACCGCCAGCAGCAGGCCCACGAGCAGAGGATTCCAAAGGGTGACCCCGGGGATCAGGTACGTTCCCTCGAACCCGGAAATATGTTCCAGCCAGATAAACAGCGCGGGGATGCCGAGGATCAGTCCCAGGGCCAGCAATGGGGCATGGTGGACATTGCGCGTGAGGCTGGAGGCATAAAAGCCAATGAGGGCAATGGCGGTCATGCCGGCCACGATGCCGGCTAAAGCGTCGAGGCTGGGCAGGGCGTTTTTGATGCCCAGACCCCAGGCCACCCACTCCGCCAGCAGGGGCAGCGCGGTGCTCAACCCCCCACCGGCCGCGATGACAAACAGCAGTTTGACGAGAAACTGGCGGCGGGTGGAGGCGGGCAGGCAGAGCTGGCTTTCCATCATGCCCAACCGCCGCTCCTCCGCAATATTCGCGCACCCGATGATCAAGGGAACCGTAAACCAGATGACCCCCAGCCCCAGCAAAAGATCACTCACGTGGTCCGCGCTCGCGCGGTAAAGGAAACGCAGCCAGACGCCCAGCAATTGCAGGAGGAAGAGCCCGGCCATGCCGGCCAGCAACACCTGGTTGAAGTGCAGTTCCTTCCACAGCAATGCCCGGAGGGGTTCGTAACGCCGGGGGTCGTGCGCGGTCAGGCGCAGGCTGCCCAGGGACAGCCACGCGGGCAGGTGGATGGCCCCCTCCACGCCGGGGGCGTCCTGGGCGCGCCGGAGGAGGCGCCAGGAGCCGATCATCCCGGCGCTCGCATAGAGTAGCAGCACAGCATAAATCGTGATTTCCACCGTGCGGTCGGCCGCTGCGAAGTGGGCCAGCCCGAGGAGGAAAATGGCGCAGAGCCCGCCGGGCACCAGGGCCACCAGCCAGACGACGGCGGCCATTTGCCGGACGACCAGGGCCAGCCAGAGTCCACCGGCAATGGCGGTGAATAACAACAACCCCAGCCAGGCCAGTTCGGTCCAGCCAATCACCGCCGGCAACGCGGCGTAGGTCAGGCTGGTGTAGGCCAGCACCACGGAAATGAGGGCCACCACCAGCACGCCCACCTTGGTCAGCCAGAATTTCTCCCGCCGCACCGGTTGGGCCATCAGGGAGGAGAACGTTCCCAGGCTGAATTCGCGGCCAAAGGAAGAGGCGCACAACAGCATCACGCCCAGCCACACGGGGGTGAAGTTGCTGATGACGTCCCGGGGTTGATCCAGCCGCCCAAAAATCCGGGCGGCGAGGAGCACCAGCAGCAGCGCCGCGCCCCAGGCCGGGAACAGGAGGCGAATTTCCTTTTTAAGCAGGGGGGTCATAAGGGGAGGGAAGAATTATGAATGCAGCATGCAGAAACGAGGTGGGCCGAAGCTGGCGTGACCCGGGTAAGCCTCCGCGTGATGCCAATGGCCGGGATTGAGCGCCCGATAAATCAGGGCCCGGAACCGCACAGGCATGATGCTGGTTAGGGCATTCATGGATGCGTCATTGGGTTGGCGGCGAAAATGTTGCCGAGCAGCGCCGGTTGCCGGGGGAGGCGCAACCAGGTGGCGCCTTCCAGGCGAGGATTCGGCCACAGCCATAAACTCCCATCCGCGGCGAGCGTCTCCGTGCCGTACCATTCACTGACCAGGGCGACCCAATCGTGATGAATGCCAAGCCGAGTCGGGGCGGTTTGGCGGACGGCGGCCACGGTTTCAGGGGTGCGCCAATCCCATTGCCACAGCGTGCCGTCCGTTTTGAGCGCGACGATTCGCTGGTGATTCAAACTCACGTTCCGCCAATCGGTGTCCTGGCCGAGCTGGGACCAGAATGACGCGCCCTGGCCATCCCCTGGCCCGTCATGGAACCACAACGTGCCATCGGCGCGCACATACGCCATTTGGTCAGTGTAAAATCTGGCAAAGGCTGGCGACATGATTTGGTCCAGGTTGGTGGCATGGGTTAACTCTATCAGCCCATCCTTGGACTGCACCCCGGCCCGCCAGACCGAGCCGTCCGTCGCTTGGACGTATGCCTGGTAGCCCGCGGTATAAAGCACGTGCCAGTTGGTCTGGGTGCCAATGCGGGCCAGGGGCAGGTGCCGCAAAGTCGGCCAGTCGGTTTGCCACCGGCTCCAGTCCAGCCGGTTGGTGCCCCATTGCCAGAGGGTGCCGTCGCGCTTCAAAAGCATGGCCGTGGCGGCTTGCACCCGGATGACTTGCTGCCAGTTGGTATCGCTACCGAAGGGTACCATTTGACCGCCGGTCCACGCCTTCGGCTGGGCGGCCTGGGAAATCCACAACGTGCCATTAGGTTGTATGCCTATCGTATCGAGATAACCATCGACCCGGACCCGTTCGTGAGTGGGGGCCGGATCCCAAAAATCAACTCTCCAAGTGGTGGCCGCCAGCCAGTTGGAGCCGCCGATGAAGGCCTGCGGCCCGGTGCTGGCCGGCAGGGGATGCGCCAGGAGGGTCCACAGAATATTTAACGCGGTGGGAGATTCGTTCCAAAAAGAATAGCCCAGGCTGTCGCACCAGATGCGGCCATCGGGCAGGCGCACTTGCAGGCCGCTGGGACCCGAGTACTGCAACTGCGGCGGGTTGGTCAGCGAAAGCCGGGCCAGCCCGTGCGGTGGTTCCGCGGGTTGCAACAGTTCCCAAGGGCGCTGGTAAACCGCGGCACTGGTCAGCATCACCACCATCAACGCTCCCAAAGGGACCGCGAGATTGCGCCGCCAAATCCGGAAGCCCTCCTGGAAATAGTTGAAATTGCGAAACACCAGCCAGGGCGGCAGCACCAGCAGCAGGGGCAGGCTGAACAGCACGCATAAAGCCAGGGAATCGGGCAGGCAGCCAAAGGCGAGAAATCGTTGCTGGTACATTTCAACCTCCCGTAGTTGTGGGATAAAATAACTCGCAGCCAGACACCCCGCCGCCGCCAGAACGATGGCGATGCTCAGGGCCTGCAGGAAATTCCGGGCCAGGGTCGAGGCCACGAAACCCAGCAGGGCCAGGCCCGGCGCCAGGGCGAGGATGAGCAAGGGATTGACCTCATGACGCTTGAAGGCCGCACTGGGCAACCCCAACTGCAGGGCCATGGTTTCCAGCAGCATGGGCATGACCCCGCCCAGTAAAAAGCCGAATAGCAGCGTAACCAGCACCTTGAGGATAAACTGCCGGAGCCGGGACACCGGCAGGCAGAACTGACCCTCCACCACGCCCAGTTTACGCTCCTCGGCCACGGCCGTGCAACCAATCACCAGCGGGATCATCAACCATACCACCCAAAATGTTTCGGAGACATCCCCCACCAGCGTCCCCCCATGGTCAGGCAAATAAAAAGTCCGCAAGAGAAACACCACCAAGTGCAACCCCAACAGGCCAGCAGCCCCCAACAGGCTGATGCTGTGTAGTTGCAACTCCTTTTTCACGAGGGCGGTGCGGGGGCGGGCGTGCCGCAGCGACAGTTGGGTGGCCCCGGTTTTTTCAAAATAGCGCCACCGGGAAAATGCGATTATCCCACCGGTCCAGCCCGCATCCTCCGCCCGCAGAAACAAGCGATGCGCCAGCCAGAACGTTGCAACCGCATACAGCCCGCCCGCACTGTATAGCACGGCGAATAACGTTGTGTCGGACGTAACTTTGCCGAGCTCGGTCAGGGCGAAAATGACCAGCATGGCCAGCGCCGCCGGCGCGAGCATGGTCATCCAAAAGGCGGCCGAAGTTTGGCGCAGCAGCAGGGCGGTCCATAATCCACCGGTCAGGGCGACGAACAACACCGCCAGGCTGGCGAGCATGGCCTGGCCAAAATCACCCCGGATCAGCGCGGGATTCGCGTACCATATCGACTCGCCATCCGCCAGGGCGGTTTGCAGGCGGATTTCACAGCTCGCAAAATACGCGCCAAAAACCAGCCCGGCCGCCCCGAGCAGCACACAAATTTTGGTCCGCCAGATTCGGCCACGTTCCAGGGGCTGGCTCATGAGGGTGGAAAAGGTGCCCAGGCTAAACTCCCGGCCAAAGGAATCCACGGCCAGCAAGATCACTCCAAAAAAGAACAGCACCGGGGCAAAGCTCAGGGCGGTATCGTGGTCATGTCCCAGCCAGGGCTGCCACACTTCCAGCAACAGCACCGCCAGCCAGGCGGGCAGGATGAGGCGGATTTCTTTTTTGAGGAGCGGCGTCATGCCATTGCCTTTTTAAGGAGGTCGGTGGCCACAAAGATTTCTTCCAGCGTCAATGCCTCGCATTGCAATTCTTCCGGGCCCAGCAAACGGAGCGTTGCCATCAACTGGTCGCTGGTGCCGTTGGCCAGGATTTCCAGTTCCCGGCCGGTTTGGCGCACGCGCAGGGCGCCGGCCAGCGGCGGGAGCGCGGGGGCCTGGGCAAACCGGGCGCTGATTTTCCGGAAGCGGTCGCGGGCGGCATCCGCCTCGAGGGTCAGCAATTCACGGCCCTGCTCGATGATGGTGAATTCGTCAATCAAGCCCTCGAATTCGGAGATGAGATGCGTGGAGACAAACACCGTGCGGCGCTCGGGATCGCCGGATTGATACGCGCCGATGACCGTTTCGATGAATTCACGGCGGACGATGGGGTCCAGTCCCGAGGTGGGCTCATCGAGGACCAGCAACTCGGGTTCCGGCGAAATCGCGCCGATCAGGGCGAGCTGGGTGCGCTGGCCTTTGGAGAGCGCGCTGGTTTTCTTGGCGGGATCGAGTTGAAACCGTTGCAGCAAGTCGTTTTCCAGCTCCCGATTCCAATGGGTCCGGAAGGAGGCGAGGTATTCCAACGTGTCGCGCACCGTCATCCAGGGATAAAACGCGACGGCATCGGGCACATAGGCGAGCCGGGATTTCACGGCGACCTCGTCTGTTTGCGGGTCGAGGCCGAACACCCGCACCGTGCCGCTGCCGGGCCGGAGCAGGTTGAGCAGGCATTTGATGGTGGTGGTCTTGCCCGCGCCGTTACGGCCAAAAAAGCCGTAGCAACGTCCGGGCCGCACGGTGAGGTTCAACCCGTTGACCGCCTCGGTTTTGCCGTAACGGCGGCTCAGGTTGGTGATTTCAATGACGGGTGCTGGGTGGGCCATAAACAATGGGGGTTAATTCATTCCGCGCTGTCGTGCTGGGTGGATTTGCGTTCGAAATAATCCAGGCGCTCCTGGACCAGGGCCAGGAATTTGTCCCGGCCAATTTGCAGGTGATGGGCCATGACCACGGCCTCGTCAATTTCGGTGAGGAGCAGCTTGTCCCGGACTGGTTTGGTGAAGGGCGAACTGTTCACCTTGAGAAAGCAGCCCTTGCCGGGCAGGGTTTCGATGACCCCCTGGCTTTCCAATTCGGCATAGGCCTTGGCAATGGTATTGCGGTTCACCCGCAGTTCCTCGGCCAGGGGCCGGATGGAGGGCAGCGGCTCACCGGGCCGCAGCCGGCCGGCGGCCGCAGCGTAGCGGATCTGGTCCACCAGTTGCAAATACACCGGCTTGCCCGCTTTGAAATCAATCTGAAAGATCATGGGATTTCGTTTGCTGTCCTAGCACTGTAGGACAGTAGGACGGTGGCGTCAAGGGTTTTTTTATACCGGTCCCGCGCGGCGGCCAGTATGGCTCTTCGCGTGTTCCGGGCAGGTGGGTTAGGTTGATATTGGGTCGACAGCCAGTGCCTCCCCAGTGTGTTTATGAAAAAAATTACATATCTCCTCGGTGGGACGGGATGGTTACTGGCGTTGCCGGTGGCGTTTCGGTCGGACCATGGCGCGGGGACGCGCCCGCCCCGGCAGGAATTTGGCATGGGATTCGGCAACGGCCTGGCCACATATGACATCGGCGGCAAAACCCCGCACACTGCCTGCAACCTGCAATACCGGTACCGGCACAACTCCGGCGGCGGCTTGAGCACTCCCAATCAGGGCATTAACGATAATATCGTGTATGCGGGAGTGAGCTGGTTCTTCTAGATTGACCCCGGGCTGCTGGTGTAACGCTCAAAGCGCCGGGCTGGGAGCGGTTGGCTGGCCGGGTTCAGCCGCCGCCGGCTTTATCCCCCGGGACCGCCACAGATAAAAGATCGCCGGGTACACCGCGAGTTCCATGATGGTGGAGGTGATCACGCCCCCGATCATCGGGGTGGCGATGCGTTTCATGACATCCGTGCCGGTGCCGTGACTCCACAGGATGGGGGCCAGGCCGGCGATGATCACGCACGCGGTCATGGCCTTGGGGCGGACGCGTTTGACCGCACCGTGATAGATGGCATCCCGCAGGTGGGTGAGGGTGAGCATGGCCCCGCGTTGCCGGGCCTCGGCGTAGGCCAGATCAAGATAGAGCAGCATCACCACGCCAGTTTCCGCGTCCAGCCCCGCCAGCGCAATAATCCCCACCCAAACGGCCACGCTGAGGTTGTAATGAAACAAATAGATCGCCCAAAACGCCCCGACCAAGGAGAAAGGCACGGCCAGCAGGACAATGGCGGTTTTGATTGCGGACTGGGTGTTGAGAAAAATGATCAGCGTGATGAGGAAAAGCGTGAGGGGAATGACGATCATCAAGCGTTGTTGGGCGTGGATCATGTATTCGTACTGACCGCTCCACACCACCGTATAACCGGGGGGCAGATGAATGGCATCCCGGGCGATGGCCTCGTTCACGAGGCGCTGCGCGTTCTGCACATACGTGCCCACATCCACACCATGAATATCCACGTAGATCCAGGCGTTGGGAATCGCCCCCTCGCTCTTGATGCCCATCGGGCCATCCACCACCCGGAGGGTGGCGAGCTGGCCCAGCGGCACCTGCGCCCCCACCGGTGTGGGCACCAGGATGTCTTCGCGCAGGGCCCGGAGATTGGAGCGAAAATCCCGGTCGTAGCGCAAATTAATAGTATAGCGCTGCAACCCTTCCACGGTCGTGGTCAGCGGCATCCCGCCCAGGGCCACGGCGAGCACATCCTGCACGTCCCCCAGGGTCAGCCCATAACGCGCAATGGCGTCGCGGTTAATTTCAAATTCAATATACCGACCGCTGTTGACACGCTCCGCGTAGGCGCTGGCGGTGCCCGGCACGGTGCGCATGACCGCCTCAATCTCCGTGCCGATGCGTTCCAGTTCGTGCAAGTCCGGCCCGCCCACCTTGATGCCCACCGGGGTTTTGATGCCCGTGCTCAGCATGTCGATGCGCGTCTTGATGGGCATGGTCCAGGCGTTGTTCAACCCGGGAATCTGTACCGCGTCATTCAGCGCGTCCGCCAGTTCCTGCGTGGTGCGGCGGCGGTGCGCCATCACCTGGCCGTCTGCATCCTTGATATCCACCGCCGGCCATTCGGCCTCGGGCTTCAATTGAATGGTGGTTTCGATCATGTCCATGGGCGCGGGATCCGTGGCGGTTTCCGCGCGGCCCACCTTGCCAAAGACCGTTTTCACCTCGCCAAACTGCTGGATCTCGCGATCCGTGATTTGCAGGATCTGCCGCGCCTTGGTCACCGAGATGCCGGGAAAAGTCGTGGGCATGTAGAGCAAATCGCCCTCGTCCAGGGGCGGCATGAATTCCGAACCGATGTTTTGCGCGGGGAAAATGCCGCCCGCCTTCAGGGCCCAGGTCCGCGCCGCACCTTCGGGCAATATTTTGTTAACCACCCGATTCCACGGCAGAAACACCCAGACCACGATCAAACCCGCCCCCATAATCACCGGCCAGCGCCATTTGATCGTGAAATCAATCACGGGATGGTACAGCCAGATCAGCAGGCGGTTGACGGGGTTCTTTTCCTCGCGCGGAATTTTGCCCCGGATAAACCAGCCCATCAGCACCGGGGCCAGCGTCACGGAAAGCAAGGCCGCCGCCGCCATGGAATAGGTCTTGGTAAAGGCCAGCGGCTTGAACAAACGCCCCTCCTGCTCTTGCAAAGTGAAAACCGGCAGAAACGACACCGTAATCACCAGCAAGGAATAAAAGAGCGTGGGCCCCACTTCCACCGCCGCGTCGCGGATGATATCCCAATGCGGTTTCTGGCCTTGATCGCGCTCCAAATGTTTGTGCGCGTTCTCAATCATGATGATCACCGCATCCACCATGGCCCCGATGGCGATGGCGATGCCCCCCAGCGACATGATGTTGGAACTCAGGCCCTGGCCGTGCATCACCAGGAACGCCATCAACACCGCAATCGGCAGCACGATCACCGCCACCAGCGCACTCCGCAAATGCAGCAAGAACAGCGCGCAGACCAGGGCCACCACGAGGCTTTCCTCGAAGAGCTTCGATTTCAGCGTGTCCACCGCCCGGTCAATCAGCGCACTCCGGTCATAGACCACCGTGGCCGTGACGTCGGGCGGCAGGGTTTTCATCGCCTCGGCCAGTTTGACCTTCACGGCCTGGATCACCTGCCGCGCATTGGCCCCATAACGCACCACCACGATGCCGCCGACCGTCTCCCCGGTGCCGTTCAATTCCGCAATCCCCCGGCGCATGTCCGGTCCAAATTGCACCGTGGCCACGTCGCGCAGCAAGATGGGCACGCCCTTCGCGCCCACCCCCACGGCGGCTTTGCGCAAGTCGTCCAGGTTCTGCACATAGCCCTTCACGCGCAAAATAAATTCGTGCTCGGACAGTTCGAGCGAACGCCCGCCCGTCTCCCCGTTGCTGCGTTCGATGGCCGTGCTCACGTCGCGCAAGGCCAGGTTGTAGGCCCGTAGCTTCGTGGGATCCACCGTCACCTGGTATTGCTTCACATAGCCGCCCACCGAGGCCACCTCGGACACCCCGTCCACGGCCGTCAGTTGATATTTGAGAAACCAATCCTGATACGACCGCAACTCCGCCAGGTCATGATTGGTCGCGTTTAAAGAATACATGAAGGCCCAGCCCACCCCCGTGGCGTCCGGCCCCAGCGCGGGCGTGACCCCGCGCGGCAACTGGCCCGTAATGCTGCTCAAATATTCCAGCACCCGGCTGCGCGCCCAATACGGGTCGGTGCCGTCCTCAAAAATCACGTAAACAAATGAAAATCCGTAAAACGAATAACCCCGCACCGCTTTCTGCCGCGGCACGGACAGCATCTTGGTGGTGATGGGATAAGTGATTTGGTCCTCCACCAGATTGGGAGCCTGCCCCTCCCAGCCGGTGTAGATGATCACCTGCGTGTCCGACAGATCCGGGATGGCGTCCAGCGGCGTGTGGCGCACGGCATACCCCCCGCCCAAGACCAGTGCGGCCGTCACCAGCACCACCAGGAACCGGTTCTGGAGGGAAAAATCAATGATGCGCTTCAACATGGGAAATCAGGGTTTGGCCGGGGCATTGGTGGCTCCGGACAGGCTCATTACTGGAATCAAGGTCATGCCGCACTGGGGACATTTGCCCGGCTTCCCCGCCCGAATATGATGCTCCGGCATCGGACAGGTGTAATAGAGCACCTGCCCGCCCGGTTGCAGGCGCTGCAGTTCGCTGCTGGTCACCGGCACCAGGGTCATGCTGCAAATCGGACATTTGCCGGCATGAGCATATTCGATCGAAACATGCTCGGGCATGGGGCAGACCCAGACCACGTTTTCCGCGTGGGAAGTCATGGCGACCTCGCTGGCCGGCGGCTGGGCGGGGTCGCCCGGGCTCGCGCTGGCCATAGGTGCCCCTTCACCTGCCGCACCCCCACCCGTCATTTTCTGAATCGCCTCGCGCAACTGGCTTTCCGAATCCAGCATGAACTGGCCGGAGGTCACCACCAGTTCCCCCGCCGACAAACCGGACAGCACCTCATCCAGGTCGTCCTGGGCCTGCATGCCCAGCGCGACGGTCCGCGCGGCAAACCGCCCTCCTGGCAGGGCGACAAACACGGTGTTTTTCTGGCCACTGCGCAGCACCGCCGAGTCGGGCACCTGCACGGCCTTGGGCGACACCTCGGACACCAGTTCCACCGTGGCAAACATCCCGGGTTTCAGGAAGTAGCCAGGATTGTGAAATTCCATGCGCACCCGGGCGGTCCGGGTTTTTTCATCCACCGTGGGGTACACATAGGTCACCCGTCCCCGAAAAGCCCGGTCCGGCATATACGAAAGCGTCATCGTCGCCTCCTGGCCCAGCTGGATGTAAGGCAGGTCCTGTTCATAAATTTCCGCGTACACCCACACGATAGCCAGGTCCGCCAGCTCATACAGCTTCATGCCGGGCTCCACCATCTGGCCCGGCACCACACTTTTCTCGGTCACAAAGCCACTGATCGGGGCGTGGATGGTTACCAGCTTCGCGGCCTTGCGGGTGGCGGTCAGGGCGGCAATTTGGGCGTCCGAAAGATCGTAAAATTTCAGCTTGGTCAGCGCGCTGTCCAGCAAGCCACGCTCCTCGGCCGAGGCCGTCTCATTGGTGGCGGGCAGGGCGGCCAGGTATTCGTTCTGGGCGCTGTAGAGTTCCGGGGAATAAATATCAAACAACGCATCGCCCGGATTCACCAGCGCTCCGGTGGCATCCACGTGCAATTTCTCAATCCACCCCCGGAATTTCGTGGTCACTTGGGCCTGCGACGTTTCGTCATAGGCCACATTCCCCACCGTGCGCATCGTGCGGCGCAACGGCCCGCTCACCACCACCGCCGTGCGCACCCCCATGGTCTGGATCGTCGCTGGATCCATCGCCATTTCCCCGGCCGGTGCGGCCGCCCTGGTCGCCTCATTTGTACCGGCGGCCTCCCCCTGGGCTGCGGCTGAATGAATGGCCGTGAGGTGCATCCCGCAGATCGGGCAGTCGCCCGGATGATCCTGAATGATCTGCGGGTGCATGCCACAGGTGTAAAGCGTCGGGTGCCCGGCCGCCCGCAGCGGTCCGCCGACTGGCAGCAGGCCCAGGACCAGCACCGCGGCGGACATCAGGAAAACGATTGGTTTAAAGAGTTTCATGGGAAATAAATATTCAAGGGTTGGCGACCACCGGCGGCACGCCGGCGATCAGAAGTGATAATTCCGCCAGCACCAGTTCGCGTTGCAGCCGCGCCGCAATCAAATCGGATTGCGCCGTCAACAGCGAACGTTCCGTATCCATCAAGTTGAAGAAGTCCGTTTTGCCGTCCAGATACGCGGCGCGCGCAATCGCCAGCGACCGCCGCGTTTTCGGAATCAGCTGTTGTTGCAAGACCGTGAGATTGCGGTTCACCTCCCGCCAGGCATAACTTTTTTCCGCCCAGGCCACGGCCAGGTTGAGCTGCGCCTCGGCCAGACGATTCGTCGCCGCCTGCCGCCCGGCCTCGGCGGACAGCAGTTCCGCCTTCAGCTTGTCCCGCCAGAGCGGCACCGAAACCGTGGCCAGGGGGCGATACAGCACCGGCGACGCCTTCGCATCCGCCATTAACCCCACGCCGACATCCGGTCGGCCCGCCGTTTGCGCCACGGCCAGCGCCGCCTGTGCCCGGGCAATTTCGGCGCGCATGGCCGCCAATTGGGGGTTGTGGTCATACGCCTTCGCGAGCAATTGCTCCATGGCGATATCCGGCGAGGGACCCGCCCAGCGGATGGGCCAGGGCGGTGCCGGTTGTTCCCGGGCGTACCCCAGGGCGGCTTTATACTGCGCGAGGAGAGCCGTGCGGGAATCTTCGCGATTGGCGATCTCCGTCGCCAGCCGGTCCTCTTCGAGCTGCGCCCGGTACACATCCTGCAAGGTCACCTGGCCGGATTCATTTTGCGCCCGCGCAATGTGTTCCAAACGCACCAGCAAGCGTTGCATCTCCCGGTCCAGTCCGAGGGTCTCCTCCAAATACCATAATTGATAATAGCTTTGTTTGACCCCATAAGCCGTTTGCAATACCGCCGTTTGATACGCCACCGCCTTCGCTGCGCTGCCGGCCGCCGCCGCCCCGGCCTGGGCTTTTAATTTGCCCCAGCCCGGCAGGGTTTGGACCAGCCCCGGCATGACCGAGGTCACGGCGTCGGCAATGTCGGTTTGGAACGTAACTTGCGGATCGGGCAGGGACCGGGCCACGGTGATGTCATGAACCGACGCCTGCCAGTCATAATAGGTCGCGGCCACCTGGGGATGATTCAGCAGGGCATACGTCAGCAAATCCCCCAGCGTGGCATTGGTGGTCAACACCGGCAGAAAGGGCGGATGGCCATGGGGACGGTAGCTGCGGGTAACCGTGGCTAGTTGTTCCTGCGCCGTTCGTTCGGCCGGTGGCACCGTGCCCGCACAGCCCGTCAGCCATGCCAGTGATAAGAGGGCCACCGCCGTGACCAGCCAGCGCGCACCGTTACCCGGCACCGGCCACCATGTTCGTTTTACGATTAAAAAATTCATATCCGTCCAAGCTAATCATTTGCCGATCTGGGAATCCCTCAAAGCGTGAGGGCGGGGAAGGTTCATGCCCTTAAACCAAACTGAGGGATGAACCGCGAAAGAATTGCCCCACCTGGGCGGCCTGGCGCAAATGGCCGGCACACTCCGGGCGGGGCAGGAGGAAAATCAAATCAAACGGGCGCAGTCCCGTGCGTACAGCGGGGCTTTACGAGCGGCAACCGGCACCAACCGGCGGGCAGTCACCTGGCGCACGAGCAATTGGGACCATTGCCAGGCCAGTGCCAGTGCCATTATTAATGCCAGGGGGGCGGCGACGCTGCCGCGCAATGGAGCCGATGCCACGGGTTTGGCCGTACCCGCCGCCTTGGCGGCACAGCAACTCATCATGCCATGGTGGCAGCAGGGCATCGCCCGCAGCTTCGCACAGGTCGCGGCCGACGCCACGGGCGTCAACCAGACTTGTCCCAAGACCAGCAGGACACTGCATAGGATGGCAGTTACCAACTTCACACGGTCACTATAAACCCATGGGGAAACCGCGCCAAACAAATCTTGCTCATTGCCGGTCCGATTTTGAGCAGCTCCCATCGCTTTACGATTGACAGGGAGAGGCCCGTAGATCGAAGTTTTCCGTTATCGGCGTGCCGCATGATTAAACGCATCCTCATCTCCAGCGCAGCAATTCTTTTGGTTCTGTTGTTCAGTCCCGTGCTGTTTAGAAAACGCACCGTGCTGGTCGCGTCGGTTGGCGGCACCGAGGTGGTGGCCACGCGGCCTTTGCCATCACCTTGGCGGGATAATCAATGCGATGTCT
>CAIZWI010000258.1 GCA_903936645.1 uncultured Verrucomicrobia subdivision 3 bacterium | reverse complement strand
CGTCCGGGGCACCACCAACCAGGATTGGTGGCCCAACCGGTTGCCGGTGGAATGGCTCCACCACCACTCCCCCCAGTCCAATCCCCTCGCGGCGGATTTCGATTATGCCAAAGCCTTCAGCACCCTCGATTACGCGGGTTTAAAAAAGGATTTGGCCAGCCTCATGACGGATTCCCAGGAATGGTGGCCGGCGGATTTCGGCCATTACGGCGGGTTTTTTATTCGCATGGCCTGGCACAGCGCAGGCACTTATCGCATCGGTGACGGCCGCGGCGGCGCGGGCCGGGGCCAGCAGCGCTTCGCACCGTTGAACAGCTGGCCGGACAATGGCAACCTGGACAAGGCGCGCCGCCTGCTGTGGCCGATCAAACAAAAATACGGCCAGCGCATTTCGTGGGCGGATTTGTTTATTCTCACCGGCAATGTGGCGCTCGAAACCATGGGCTTCAAGACCTTCGGTTTCGCCGCCGGACGGGCCGATGTTTGGGAACCGGACCAGGATGTGTATTGGGGCGCGGAAAAAGCCTGGCTCGCCACCAGCGACAAACCCGGCAGCCGTTATGCCGGCGATCGCCAGCTCGAAACGCCGCTGGCCGCGGTGCAGATGGGCTTGATTTACGTGAATCCCGAGGGACCGGATGGCAACCCCGATCCGATCGCCTCCGCCCGCGACATCCGCGAAACCTTCGCCCGCATGGCCATGAATGACGAGGAAACCGTCGCGCTCATTGCCGGCGGCCACACCTTTGGCAAAACGCACGGAGCGGGTCCGGCCACGCATGTGGGGGTCGAGCCGGAAGCGGCCGGGCTGGAGGCCCAAGGGCTCGGCTGGAAAAATTCGTTCGGCACCGGCAAAGGCAGCGACGCCATTACCAGCGGCCTCGAAGTCACCTGGACGCGGACACCAACCCAATGGAGCCATGATTATTTTGAAAATCTGTTCAAGTACGAATGGGAGCTGACCAAGAGCCCCGCCGGCGCGAACCAATGGGTGGCGAAGGACGCGGAGGCGACGATTCCCGACGCGTATGATCCGGCGAAAAAGCATTTGCCGACCATGCTCACCACCGACCTGGCCCTGCGCTTTGATCCGGCCTACGAAAAAATTTCCCGGAATTTTCTGGCCCATCCCGACCAGTTCGCCGAGGCGTTCGCCCGCGCCTGGTTCAAGCTCACGCATCGCGACCTGGGACCGCGCGCGCGTTACCTCGGCACCGAAGTGCCGGCGGAAGAACTCATCTGGCAGGACCCGCTCCCGCCGGTGAATCATCCCCTGGTGGAAGCCGCCGACATCGCGGCGCTGAAAATTAAAATTCTCGCGTCTGGGTTGTCCATTTCCGAATTGGTTTCCACGGCGTGGGCCTCCGCCTCCACGTTTCGTGGTTCGGACAAACGCGGCGGCGCCAACGGGGCGCGCATCCGCCTGGCCCCGCAAAAATTTTGGGAAGTCAACCGCCCGCCGCAGCTCGCGAAGGTGCTCAAGGTTTTGGAAGGCATTCAGAACGAATTCAACCACGCCGCCACCAGCGGCAAAAAAGTGTCGCTGGCGGACCTGATCGTGCTGGCCGGCGGGGTCGGTGTGGAGCAGGCGGCGAAGCAGGCGGGCTTTGAAGTGACCGTTCCCTTCACGCCGGGACGCACGGATGCCGCGCAGGCCCAAACCGATGTGGATTCCTTCCGCGTACTGGAACCGGTCGCCGATGGTTTCCGCAATTACCTCAAGGGCAAACTGGCCCTGCCGGCCGAGTTCCTGCTGATTGACCGCGCGCAGTTGCTCACCCTCACCGCCCCGGAATTGACGGTGCTGGTCGGCGGCCTGCGCGTCCTGCAAACGAACACGGACGGCTCGGCGCACGGGGTGCTGACCCAGCGGCCCGGCGTCCTGACCAATGACTACTTCGTGAACCTGCTCGACATGGCCACCGAGTGGAAAACCGCCTCGCCCTGCGGCAATGCATTTGCGGGCCTGGACCGCCAAACCGGGGCCGTCAAATGGACCGGCACGCGAACGGATCTGGTTTTCGGCTCCAACTCGGTTCTCCGGGCAGTGGCCGAAGTGTACGCGAGTGCGGATGCCGGGGAAAAATTCGTGCACGACTTTGTCGCGGCGTGGACCAAGGTGATGAACCTGGACCGCTTCGACCTGGTGTAAACCACCGCCGATGCCCGGGAGGCGGCCGGCTTGCCCACGAATCTCACGAATGACGCGAATAGGGAAGCGGCAATGGAGGGTTTATTCGTGCCAGTCGTTGGCAGCCCGGCTGGCAGAACGGCCATGGGCAGACCACTGTGTCCGCCGAATTTCCCCGCGTGCTCTGGCCGGTGGGGATGACGCCGAAGACGCAATTTTAAGTTTTGCCCACGAATCTCACGAATGACTCGAATGAGGAAGCAGCAAACATCGGTGCCCTTCATCGGCCCGGGTTCATTTCACGATTCGCTCCCATTCCAGGGTGCCATGATGCCCAAAATTCACCAGCAGACCCAGCCGATAGCCAGTGGCGCCCAGGTAGTTCAGCACCTGTGAACGATGCTCATCCAGCAGCGTGGATACCGCCTTGATTTCCAAAATAATTTTCTCATGACAGACGAAATCTGGCTGAAATCGCTGGCGCAACAGTTGGCCTTTGTAACTCAAGGGCAGATGCGCCTGCGCTACAAACGGGAGGCTTTGCAGCCCCAGTTCAATTTCCAAGCACTCTTGATACACCGGTTCGGTGAACCCGCAGCCCTTTTCATTGTAAACCTCAAAACATGCCCCCATGATGCGGTAGCTTTCGTCTTTATATACAATGTCCTTCATATATTCCCAAAGGATTGCCCACGAATCACACAAATTGCACGAAGAATCAAACATTTGCCTTTTCCCCATTCGTGTCATTCGTGGGATTCGTGGGCAGGCGGTCACTTCCGCTCCGTTTTGTCTTCGTAGTCATGCCATAGCTCCCGAGTGAGGGCCGCGAGGGTGCCCAGCCCGAGAAACAGGAAACTGGCCATGACCGCCAGCAGGCCGGCCGGTGTGGCATGCAAGCGGTCAATGGCCAGGCAGCACGGGCCGGACAGCATCACGGCCAAGGCGGATACAGGAACCGCAAAACAACGCCAGACTCCCCGGCACGGCAACAAAATGCCATAAAGTACCAGCACCAGCCCGCCCGGAAGGAACGGCATCCAGAACCGCGCGCCCTCGCCATTCATCCAGGCAAACGACTGCAGGACCCAGAGCATCCCGATGATTTTGCGCGCCGCCCCGGCACCGGCGTGTTCCGCATCGTGCCAGCGCAAGCTATGGAGCAGGAAGAAAACGAAGCCGCCTTGCAGCGCCCAGTTGACGCTCAGCCGGTCGTCAAACACCACCGCGATGGCAATGCCCAACAGGATCGCGCCCACCACCGCCAGCTTGGGGTTCCGCAGCCAGGCGGTCCAGAAAAGCAGGTACGCGACCAGTCCGGCCGCCACGCAGCCTGCGGCGGTCGCTCCGGGTATCGCCACTTGCATCCAATTTTCGGGCAGTCCGGCGATAAACAAGACGGCCGAGGCATAGGCCAGATGTCCCGCGAAACGGTTGCCGCCCCGGAGGAAGCGCATGGCTGCAAACGCGGCCACGTTCAAGCCCATGAGCGCGAGATAGGTTTTCTCCGTTGCGGGCGTGTCGGCAAGAAAGGGTACCATCAACATCGGAAGCATCAGCGAGTATTTGAGGGCGGCGGGTTTCGCGGGCACGCGCCGGCACACTGTCCACGCCAGGACCCAGCCCACGGGGGCAAACAAGTCATTCCGCAGATAATATCCATACACGTAATCCAGCACCCACAGATGCACGCCCGTGGCGGCGATCCACAGCGCAAACCAGCCCAGCGGCAGCCAGCGGGACTGCGGCAGAAAATCCCGGCTCGTCCCCGTGCGCGGCAGCACATTGGCCAGCGCCAGCGCCGCCGGCAAAACCAGGAGCCACATGCCTTCGTTCATGAGGTAGTCCGGCCCCGCATCCAGATGGGTGCCGAGCTTGAAATTGATGTAATGCCGGTACGTCAGCGGCAACGCCACATTGAGGGCCAGCAGGATGGAACCCACGCCCAACAACGACCCCGGCAGGTTCAGCTCCGCGAAGTAT